>DATDBV010000708.1:0-7365 GCA_036524715.1 Nakamurella sp.
TCCGTCGACAAGAGACACTGGGACAGACACGGACGAGGGGTCCTTCCTCGAGAGCTTCGTCGCCTTCGAAAGGAAAACCTACGTCCGTCGTCACTGACACCGAGGCAGGGACACGACCCTACGAACGACGCGGCTTCTCCACCCGCCGGTAACCCAACGTCACCTCGAAGGTGAAGTTGCCCATTGTGTTGGGGGCGTCATGCACCCTCCCTGCGGCGTCGGGCAGTCAGGACTCGAGATCGCCGTCAACCGGCCGTTGTCCCGGTCCGCTGTTGGCCAGCGCCGTTTCGAGAGATGCTCGGACGTCGCCGAGTTCGAATCGGGTCGTCGTGATGTCCACGGGTGGCCCGGTTGTTTCGGCCGCCCCGTCGATGCGGGTCCGCGCTTCACGAACGGCGTCCCGCAGGTCGCGGGCGCGGGCGGCCTGCTGATCGTTGAAGGCCGTGGACTGGAGTCCGGTCAGCGTGTCTTCGAGGGTGGTCACCCGGTCTCGGGTCACCTGCCATGCGCCGGCGACCTGATCCCGGGATCCGTCCTGCTGCAACTGGGGAATGAGTTGTCGGGCAAGCCAGACGATCTCGCCGGTGGCCGCCGTGAGTTGGGCGTTCCAGGAGTTGCGGCGTCGGCGCCCAGCCAGCAGGAACGGGATGGCCACAGCGACCGCGATCACGGCAGCGCCGAGCAGCCACCACGGCCAGGCGGTGGATTCAGTCGTCGTCGACGTGGGCTGCGCGGACACCATCGACGTGGTCGCCGCCGGCGGAGTAGGGGTGACGGTCACCGTCTCGACCGGCGTCGGGACGAGGGTAAGGGGCTCCGTCGACGTTTGTGTGACCTGGGTGGTCTGCGTGGTTTGCGCCGTCTCCGTGACCTGCGCCGTTTCCGTGATCTGCGCCGTCTGCGTGACCTCGGCCGTCTGAGTCACCTGCGTGACCTGGGTGACCTGTGTGGTCGCTGGTTGCGTAGACGCGACCGGCGGCGCCGGGGTCGCGGTCGACGTATCCAGCGCGACTGGTGGGGCGGTCCCCGCGGACGTGTCCGTCTGACCCAGGATCGGCGTACGGGCCGGCGTCGTTTCCGTTGGCGGAGCCTCGACCGTCGTCGATGTCGCATCGGTGCGGTCGATCGAGAGGGACATCGTCGGCAACTCTGCCGACGCGCTCCGACTGGGCAGCGAATCACCGCCAGATCCTCCGCAGCCGCCGAGTACGAGCAACACGCCGATCACCGCGGGCGCGCAGAGCACCCGCCGCCGACCGCGCGGTGGTTGCCTCATGTCCAGGTCCATGGCCGTGATGGCTCCCTCCCGATCGGTGGTCGACGGCTGATGCCGAGTGGGTGCGAGCATGCCCTGATCAGGACCTGCGCCGCAGCATCGCTGCAGTATCCGCCTGCCGGCCGCCGCCACTATCGGACGGGGGTGGTCTCGCCGCGATCACCCGATTCGGATGAGGGACCGGTGACCAGGCCGACGACAATGGCTGTCGAGATTGTTCGATGTCGAAAGTCTGGACGCGGCACTCCTCCCTTCACGAAAGGGTCCTCTATGCCTCCGTCCCCCGCCAACAGCCAGGGCCACAGCGGGCTCGCCGTGCACGCTGCGAGTTCGCCGACTGAGTTGGTCGAGCCGCCGAATCGCACCTCATTGTCGACACATCGTGTCGCCCGGGGCCGCGAATCGGTTCACCGGCCTCCCGCGGTGGTCCCCGGATCGCCGCCAGGTGGGTGGGGATGGCCGGGTCATTCGATCGGTATCGCTGTTCGGTGTGCCCGGATTGTTCAGTGCAATCACTCGTCGTGGGCGCCTTCGTTGCTCGGCCCGGCTGACCGGCGGTGTTCGACTCGGTCGGCGACGGACGGCAGGTAGGGCACCCGATCGATGCGGGTTCGCCCGATGGGGGAGTCGGGGCCGTGGCGGGTGATCGCGTCGGCGATCCGGTCGTGGATGGTCATGGTTCGGCCCCAGGGTCCGACGGTCTGATCGGCGTAGCTCAAGGCGTCGGACACCGGACAGTCCTCCCGGTCGAACGGTCGGAGCAGCGGGCCGAGGCCGGCGCGGTCGGCGACGAACCGTGCCCCGGAGTGGTGGGCGACCAGGGCGGCGATGCGGTGGTCCCATCCGTGTTCGAGGAGGTACCGGCCGCCGTCGACGGGGTAGAAACCGGTGTGCCGGGTCGCGGGTGCGTAGCCGATGTCGTGGAGCCAGGCGGCGGCGATCAGGACGCCGCGGTCGGCCGGTGACACGGTGGCGGCCAGTTCAGCGGCCCGGCGGGCGACGCCACTGGGGTGCCGCCACCGTTCCGGCAACGGGACGAGCAGGGTCGCCGCCAGTCGAGCCGACTGCTGCACCAGCTGGGCGCTGTCCTTCACGGCGATCATGCCCAGGGCAAACACCTTTCAGCCGGAGACCGGCAGGCCCCAGGGGCGCCCGGTTTCTGGGACTACAGCGCCTGAGCGGGGGGCGGATCGAACCCCCGCCGGTCGTATGTGTCCGGATTTTCGTGCAGTCGCGCTTGAATTCGTCTTCGTTTTCGACGGGCTGAATTCTGACCGCACTGGCGCCTGTGTCCACGGTTTCGCGGAGCCGAGATGGGCGAGGCGTGGACGTGGCCGCCGCATTCGGTCGGTGGCGTCTGGGTCCGTGCCGCTATCGGGCGGTCTCGCCCTTCCGGTGTGATGTCGGTGTGATCGGGGGAGGAGTAGGGATGCCTGATGACAACTCGGCAACTTGTTCGGAGCGGTTCCCAACGGGGGGGCTTGACGTGCGATTGGCGTGGTTGCGCCTGATGGCAGCCATGGTGGTGATGGCTGGGGCGGTGTCGCCGCCGGGGTCTGCGGCGGCCTTCGGGACGATCGAGGGCGGTGGGCAGCATCGCGCGCATGAACGGATCACCCGGGCCGCGCTGGCCTGCGCGAGTGCGGCAGGCGTGGACGGGAACTGCTTCGAGCCCCGGTCGATGGATCTTCTCGCGGGACGCGATCCCTCCTTCGGTGGTGTGGGAGCGCCAGACAGCGACGAGCTATCGGATCCGACCGCGCATTGCGACAATGCCGATTTCCTCGTCGAGGCCAGTTATCCGCGTACTCGCGACCTGGCCACCGCCGGCCTGATGGACTGCGTCAATCATCTGCGCCTTCGGTTCGACGAAGGAATCGACGGCGCGGCGGATCTCGTCGACGCCCAGGGCCGGGTGATGTCGGCTGAGGTGCGGCTTGACCCACGGGACTGCAGGCTCGTCGAAGGCTTGGAGGACCGCGCCAAATGCACGTCCCTGGAAGGGCTCGGCCGGGTCCTGCACGGGGCGCAGGACTTCTATGCGCACAGCAACTGGGCCGATGAGGCCGACCCGACCCGTCCGGTCGGAGCCGATAACCCGCCGGGTTTGGACTTGCCCGGCCCCAGTGCCATGCTCGACCTTCGAACCGACGGCACCCCGACCGTGCCCGTCGACCTCTCGACCGGTTGCTACGCGCTGAAGGACCAGGTTCCCGGCGTGGGTGAGTGCGCCGGGCGGGTCACCCATGCCGCCCTCAACAAGGACAACGGGCTGGTCGATCCGACCACCGGCGACGTCGCCGAACCGACAAGGCCACGGGGAATGGTCAAGGAGAACTTCGCGAAGGCGGTGGCTGGAGCCATCGCGGAGACCCAGCGACAATGGCGAGACTTCCAGTCCGAGTTGTCGGCTCGGTACGGACAGGAAAATGGTGCCCTCATGGTGTGCGGCCTGACCCATGACGACCCGGTCAATGACTGCCCGGACCGGCAGTGGATCGGAGTCATCGTGGGCCTGCTGCTGGCCGGCTGCGCCGCGCTGATCGCAGTCGTCCTACTCATCGTTCTCGGTCGGCGCCGGCGCCGCGGTTGACCACTCGCCATGCCAGCGGGCGGCTCGTTGACCTCGCCGGAGCCGGCTGGGCCTGGCTCGTTGTGGCGAGCCGGCTGGACCGGCGACGACGATCGACGAACCCGCTGGCCAGGATGACGCCGGTCGGCACGGGATGATTCGCCGCCCCGGGAACCCGTGCTGCATCGTCCCGGAATGGCTGATCAGTCACGTTGGGTAATGCGTACGGCTGCGCCCGAGTGAAGGCTTGATCTGACGTCGAGGATCACGACCTTGCGTCGGTTCGGTCGCCAGATCAGGGACGCCAGACGGAAAAGACACCCTCGTGTACAGACTCCGACCGTGATCGTCGGACCAAGGAGTGCAGATGGCGGCCATCGATGATCTGACCGAGTTGGTGGAGCGGGCCGCGGCGGCCGAGAGGTGGCGGTCTCCTCGAAGTGGAAGGAGCGGCCCGATGTCGCCAAGATGATCACCCGGGTGCGCAAGAGCGCCGAGGAGCAGCGGGACGAGTTGAACAGGGACACCGACCCGCTGCGGTTGTCCTCCCGGTGGGTATCGCTGCGGCAGGACTACCTGAGCCTGGGCGCCCAGGAGGCGTTGCCCGGGCAGATGATCGACCCGGACACACCGGGCGACGACCTGATCGGCCGGGCCATCCCGCCCCGGTTGAGTCAGGCCGCGGCCGCGCAGGCCGAACGGGACGCGGTCGCCGCGGTCGACCTTGCCCGGATGGCCCTGACCGACGCGGCGTTGGCGGTCCTGCAGTCCCGGCTGGCCCGGATCGACGCCGGCGAGGACGACCCGGACGCCGCCGCCGTGGATGGGCATGTGCCGTTGCACGGGAAGAATCCGGTGAGCCGGCACGGGCCGGCGCTGGCCCACGGCGTGACCGGGGAGATCAACTACATCCTGACCCGCAAACCCCGCGGCACGGTGAAGAGCCTGGCCATCGCGCTGGCGCTGGGCCTGCTGTACCTCGGCTGGATCCGGCTCGCCGAATGGGACCAGAAGTCGACGTTCCTGCCCTATCTGGGTCTGTGGGTGATCGGCGTAGTAATGGGCGGCGGGGTGTGCATCAACGCGATGAGTTTCGACGCCATGCGGGTCCGGGCCGCCCTGGACAGCGGGGAACGGCTCTGGCGCCTGCTGGTCATCAAGAACCTGGCCCTGCTGTGCATCGTCGCCCCGATCGGGTTCATCCTGTGCGCGTTGCTGGCCTGGCGGGCCGGCGACATCTACGCCTTCTACAAGGCCTGCGCGTTGATGGTGTGCATGATCCTGCTCTGGCTGGGCGTGGGCAACGTCCTGTCGATCGTGCTGCCGTCGCGGGACGAACCGATCAGGCAACGCCGACAGTCCGGCAGCCTCAAACAGTTCATCATCGCCTTCGTGGTCTCCTACGCCATCGGCTACCTGGTCAATGCGATGCTCGTCTGGCGGGTCTTCGCGGCCCGGGAACTCACCGAACGCCTGGGCAACGCCATCATCCCGGCCATCCTCGTCGTGATCTCCAGCGCCGCGATGTGGGTGCTGCTGACCGTCCTGGCAGTGGCCCTGTCCCAACAGCCCAGGATTCGCCGGGTCATGCAGAAGGAAATCACCGACTACAAGGCCAACGCCGAGATGAAGGCCTACGAGCGGGAAGCCGACTCGCGGGCGGCCCTTTCACAGGCCCAAGGGACCGCGGCCGGACCCAGCTAGCAGGACCCGGCCCGGGATGCGTCCTACGCGCAAGCCAGTCACGAACGACACGGAGTTCCACTGGGTGCTCGTCACGACCGACGACGGCGCCCAGCCGATCCACCGGATCAGGGATTCGTTCCACCTTCGGGCTCGTCATACAAGGATCGCGACCGCCAGGGCGGCACCACCAGGCCGATGGCGACGAGGCCGGCGACGTGACCGCGGCAGGGCGAGGACAACGGAGTTCATCGGCCGGGGGACTGCCGCTGTGGGCGGGCAGTCTCCCGGCCGGGTTCGCTCAGCAGTGCGGAACGTCGGGCCCACTGATCTGGTACACGTGAACGTAGGCCGAGGCGCCGTTGGCATTGATGATGAGCCACTGGGGATTTCCCTCCAGAACCTGGCCCTCCCGGACACAGTAGGTATCCACCTGGGTGCCCGGTTGCAGGTGGTACATGGCCTTCGACTGGTTGGTCGGACTGCTGTAGGCGGTGGTGAAGCCCTTGACAGTTCCGGTCACCGGTTCGGGCGTTTCGGCCGCGGAGGTCCCGATGCCGGTCATCAGACCGGCCCCGGACAGTGCGGCGACGGCAAGCAGTTTCCTCATTCGTTCTCCATTCAGGTTTGTTGCCCGGGTCTTTCCGGGGAAACGTCTACAAGTCTGTCGCTGTCCGAGACCTTCGGTAATCCACCGGTTGTCGGACGGATCAGCTGATGGGCGGATCCTCCGATCGGTGGACACCTGGCAGCATGCCGGCGCACGAGAGGTCCGTCGGTCTGTTCGGTGATGTCGGCGATGTCGGTGCGATTCGGCTCACCGGGAAGTTGCCCTCGACCAGGTCGGCGCTGGGTGGCGGCCGGGTCCCGGATTGGGTAGACCAGAATCTCCAACCAGGAATCAGAATCACGAACATCGCCCTGGACACGCATCGAGTCCAGAACGGGTCCATCGAGTTGGCGAGCGTCGGTTCCGCCACGATTGCGCCGACCAGATCGTGTCGGCCAAGGGTTTGCTCGACACTGGGCACGCAGGCCGAGTTCGATCAGATCAAGGCGAACGCTCTCGCTGCCTGAGCGGCACTTTGTCGTGTCCGTGGTCGGCGGAAGTTCGAACCTCCGGCAGTTCGATCCTCCGGCAGCGGGCGGATCGGTGCGTTCCGTGGGCAGCGCGGTCGCAACCGCGGCGTCGTTCGGCGCCAGGGATAGGATGGGCTGCGTGCGGCGGTCCGTTCCCGGGAAGGAAAGGCCACATGGCGCTTTCCGAGTACGAGCAGCGCAAGCTCGACGAGATCGAGCGTTCCTTGCACAGCGACGACCCGGCCTTGGCGACTGTCCTGGACAGTGGGGTGGTCCGGCATCGCCGGAGAAGGTTTGCCGTGCTGGTGCTGGTCGTCGGCTTGCTGGGACTGATGGGTGGCGTCGTGACCGCGTTGGGCCTGCCGTTGGTGGGTGTCGTGATCAGCGTGGTGGGATTGGTGGCGATGGGGGTCGGCGCCTGGTTGCTGGTTTCGGGTCGGTCCGTCCCGGTCCGTCCCTCTGGCGCGGGACGCGGTGCGGCTCCTGCCGGGTCGGCCTCCTGGCATGTCCGGATGGTCGAGCGGTTCCAGGCCCGTTTCGACGGTACCGGCCAATAGGTGAAGCGCCACCCGCCGTTCGCAAATCGGCGACTCGACCAATTGCTTGCCCGCGGGACCTAGTGTCACGTAATGGCTCTGGTTTTTACTATATTTCTGTGGGACAATTCTTGTATGCAGATGTCCGAGCAGCAGCGAGCAGAGCTTGATGCACTGATCGGCCCCGATGGCTATGACGGGTCGGTTTCGGCTCGAGC
>DATDBV010000709.1:0-11706 GCA_036524715.1 Nakamurella sp.
GCCGGACTCGGCCGCCTGCAGTGGTTCCCAGCCGCGGTGCGGGTGCGCCTCGGTCCGCAGCCGGTCGACCATGTGTGGGTGGTGCAGTTCGAACGCCGGCCGCTCGGACCGGACCCGCGGCAGCAGCGCCAAGACCCCGCCGACCATGAAGAATACAAAGGACGTGACGATGTACATCACGCCCAGCATCTTGGGGTCGGTCGTGTTCAGGTAACCCAGGAACCGGCTACCGCGTGGACGATGCACGGGAGGGAAAGGCCGGGGCAGCACCGAACGCGGTGCAACCGAGGTCATCTCAACCCCTCCGACCATTTCGAGGACTCGACGGGAACGCGCCCCGGCGCGCCTGTCCTGGTCGGCGAATCGCATCGCGAGGTGCTTCCCGGGCCCTTTTTTTGAGGACCGTGTTCCTCTAAACTAGGGAGTTTGCAGAGGGAAGTCAAGTTGAGCAGGAGGGACAGGGGATGACCTACGCCATCGCCGAGCCGTGCATCGACGTGCTGGACCGGGCCGGCGTGGAGGAATACGTGGACACCCACCTGGTCGCCGGACACCCACCGGTGAGCACATGACCGACCAACCGGACACACTCGACGACGCACCGATCGACCCCACCGCGTCCAAACCACGGCGGCGACTGCTCAGGCTGCTCCGCCGCAGCGACACCCCCTTGGACGTCTACCAACTTTCCGAGGCAACCGGGCTGCACATCACCACCGTCCGCTTCCACCTGGACGTGCTCGCCCGAGCCGAACAGATCATCGTGCAGAAAACCCCGCGGACCACGCCGGGGCGACCCCGCACCGTTTACGCCGCCCGCACCGAGGAGGCCCCTCCCGACGGGTACCGGCCACTCGCCGCCGTCCTCGCCGCCAATTTCGGCCCCACCCCACGCACCCGCCGCCGCCGCGCCGAGAAGGCCGGCCAGGACTGGGCAACCAGTCTCATCCCCACCACCGACGCCGTCGCCACCCCGGATGAAGCGGCCCGGCGGATCGTCGAACTGTTCGCCGAGATGAATTTCGACCCGGAGCTCGCCGACCCCGCACCGAGCACCGGGCAACGGGAGATCCGGCTTCGCGCCTGCCCCTACCGGGACGTCGCCCGGGATCACCCGGACGTGGTCTGCGCCATCCA
Source organism: Nakamurella sp. (assembly GCA_036524715.1). Lineage (GTDB taxonomy): Bacteria > Actinomycetota > Actinomycetes > Mycobacteriales > Nakamurellaceae > Nakamurella. Next base: position 1,138 of record DATDBV010000709.1, read on the forward strand.
CCTCGGCCTCCTGCAGGGCGCGCTCACCCAACTCGGCGACCCACCTATCGGGGTGCGGCTGGTGCCGTTCGTCAAGCCACACCTGTGCCTGGCCTACTTGACCCCCCACCCACCAGCCGGGGTCCCATCGACAACCGGCGACGTCACGAAAACGATCGGAAACTCGGGAGTCGGCTCGGGAGTCAACAATGAACGTTAGACCACCGGTCCGCGTGCGACGCATCTACGACGAGCCCAACGCCGACGACGGCAAACGTGTTCTCGTGGACCGGTTGTGGCCCCGCGGCGTGTCCAAGGACCGTGCGCAACTGGATGAGTGGTGCCGAACGGTGGCCCCGTCGACCGAGCTGCGGACCTGGTATCACCACGATCAGGAGCGGTTCGAGGAGTTCACCCGCCGTTACCTCGACGAGCTCGAACGCCCCGAGCGGGCCGATGCCCTGGCCCATCTCCGCGAACTGAGCGGTCAGGGTTCGTTGACATTGCTCACCGCGACCAGAACGACCGCTCTCAGCGAGGCCGCGGTTCTGGCGGATCTGTTGACAGCTTCGGGCGCCTGATAAGGGCGCCGAGGCTGGCAGGTTCCAGTGTCCATCCCAAGACTGAGCGCCGCCCCCGCGAGACGAGCAAGATACGGTCCGTCACATCGGGCTATGGGTACGACCGGAGGGCGCTGCGGCCGATCATCAGGGTGTGGATCTCACTGGTGCCGTCGAAGAGTCTGTCCGGCCTTGGCGTCCCGGAATAGTCGCTGCACGCGACTGTCGTGGTGGACGCCCAACGCGCCGAAGATCTGCACCGCTTCGGCGCGGCACCGACGCTCGCACGGCGTGCTTCATGGCCGCGTCGGTGCTGAACATCTTGGCCTTTGGACAGCAGGATGGGGTCACCGCCCTTGCCGAGTGCGTCGCTGGCGGCCAGCGTGAGCAGCCGTGCAGCCTCGTAGTCGGCGGCCATCTGCCCGACCTTGATCTGGATGGTCTGCAGTTCGCTGAGTTGCTTGCCGAACACGATCCGGTTGTTGGTGCGGATCGCACCTTCGCGGATCGCCGCCTTCAGGAAGCCGCAGGCGCAGTTGGCGGCGTCGACGCGGGCCAGGTTGATGCCTTCCATCATGGCGAACCCGGAAACCTACAGGGCCGAGCCGGCGGGCACCTTGATATTGTCGAAATACAGTTCGCCCAGCGGCATCCCGCGGAATCTCAGCAGGTTCAGGGTTCGCTGCGGGCGACGCCCGCGGATTCCGGGTCGATGACCAGGGCGATGGTTTCGGCGACCCGTCCGTCGTGGTCGACCTTGGCCAGCACGATGTTGAATGCGGGCGACAGGGGCGGAGCCTTTTTGCCGCCGTTGAGGATCCAGCCGTCGCCGTCTCGGGTGGCGACAGCCTGGATGGCTCGCACGTCGCTGCGGTGTCCGGTTCGGTGACCCCGAAGGATTCGTAGATCTCGCCCTGCAGGACTAGGTGCACCTGCGGCGCATTGCTCCTGTCCGGGATGTCATAGTAGACCGGCGGTCAGCAGTCCGGCTCCTGATCGATCCGGCCGAGCCGACCGGCCAGGAAGGCGACGTTCATCCGCAGGATCTGCCCGGCCAGCTCGTCGTCGACGTACTTGGCCAGGTCCTGGTCGGTGTGCACGCGGTCGTTGGCGCCGTCCGCGCCTTCGATGGTCAGCACCGCGGGGATGCCGGCGTCGATGAACGGCACATGGTCGCTATTGAACGGGGTCAGGCTGGTCTGCACGATCAGCGTGGTGTAGGTGGCCGCGGCGGTGGCCAGCTCGTCCATCACCGGTCGGGACACCTCGCCGCCCTCGATGAGCACGGTCGGTGCCGGAGTGTTCGGGCTGCCGATCATGTCCATGTTCACCACCGCCACGATGCGGTCCCGCTCGCTCGGGTCCAGACCCGCGACGTACTGACGGCTGCCGAACAATCCCTGCTCCTCCCCGCCGAAAAGGATCAGCCGCAGGTCGGCAGTTCCCCGATGGCCGGCGAAGATCCGGGCGATGGTCAGCAGACCGGCGCTGCCCGACCCGTTGTCGTCCGCCCCCGGCGCCAACGCGGCCGGGCCACCGGCCAGGTTGATCGAATCGAGGTGGGCGGTGACCAGGACCACCGGCCGTGGGTCCGGCCCGCTTCCCGGGCGCTCGGCGACGACGTTCCAGGACGGCCTGCCCCGCACGGTGATCGGGGTGAGGGCCACCGCGTATCCCTGGGCGGCGAGTTCGTCACCGACCGCGGTGGCAGCGGCTCGATAGGCGCTGCTCGTCGAGTAGCGGGTGCCGTAGGCGACGAGCTTGTCCAGCTCGACCCGGAAGCGCCCGGCGGTCACCCGGTCCACCAACTCCCGAACCCAGGGCTCCGGCGCGGCCGGCACGAGCGTGGCCCGGGAGAAGACCGTGCTGTCCAGGGGCAGCGGCACCACGGCGAAGCAGGCCTGCTCGGGATGGATCGACGCGCGGGCGGTGGCCGGGTCGATGTCCACGACCAGGTAGCGACCCTTGTCCGCCAGCACCGGCACCTCAGGGTGCTCCTGCTGAAACGTGCGGCCGTTCTGCACCACCAGATGCAGGCGGTCCAGGGGCCTCGCGGGCGACCGGGCCTCGCCGGACGCCGGCCCGATCAGCACCGACAGGTCACCCAGTTGCACCCGGTGGTCCGTGGGCGAAGCTCCGTCCGTGGTCGCGGCGGTGACCGCTACCCGCACCGATGGGCCGCCGTCCGGCACGTGACCGTCGTCCAGGAAACGCTCGACCAGGCCGATCAACTCCGGAAGGTCGTCGACATCCGCGTCGCCGGTCGGGGAGCCGGGGACCGGGACCCGCACGGCTCGCATCCCGAGTTCCCGTGCCTCCCGGACGTGGTCGGCGTTCTCGGTGATGAACAGGACGTCGGCGAGGGTGACGTCGGCGCCGGCCTTGCGCATGGCGCCGTGGAACGTGGCCGGGTCCGGCTTGTTCGCCCCGACCTCGCTGGACAGCGTGACCCACCGGGCCGTCGGCTCGAAGAACGATCGGATGCCCAGGCGGCCCAGCAGCGACTCGTACTCGCGTCGGATCCGCGACTCATCGTCCGGCATTGTCGGCGTCTGCACGTCGGACAGCAGCGCCAGGTGCAACCCGTTGCCCAGTCCGTGGATCCCGCGGAGGGTGGCCAGTGCACCCGGTCGCAACCGTTCACCCGAGGCCAACGTGTCACCCAGGTCGAACAGGATCAGGCGCAGTCGGTCGCCGTTCCGATGGGGCGGCAGGGCGGCGATGCGGTCGTTGGACATCGGCGGGCTCCTCGGGTCGCGCATGTCGGGCCACCTGGACGTCGCAACGGCACAGTCGGCGCAAGCTCAGAGTCGCCGCTGTGTACGGCGAATACAACCATTCAACCGATAGATCCTATTAGTCCCATACCGCAGGCCAGATTGTTGGCCCGCCCCGTCGGCTCGGAGCAAAAGCGGGTTGCTGAGTGAGCACTCACTCAGCTACCGTCCGGGCCATGTCACCTCCAGCCGGCCGGGCCACCCCGCTGCCCCCCGAGGAACGCCGGGCCGCGATCGTCGCCGCGGCGATCCCCCTGGTCTGCGACCACGGCGCGGCCGTCACCACCCGCGAGATCGCCGAGGCCGCCGGTATCGCCGAGGGCACCATCTTCCGGGCCTTTCCCGACAAGGACGCGGTCATCCGGGCCGTCGTGGAGAAGGTGCTCGACCCCGCGCCCTATGTCGAGGCCCTGCGCCGGATCGACCCGGGCCAGGAGTTGGAGCACCTGCTGGCCGAGGCCGTGGACGCCATGCGGCACCGGCTGGAGAGCGTGTGGCAGATCATGTGGATGTTGCGCCTGGCCGGGCCACCCGGCAGCGGGCGGGACGAATCGAGGTACGCCCCGACCGAGCGGCCGGACATGACGGCGGCCAACCAGGCGGTGGCCGATCTCCTACTCCCGCACCGGGCGCGGCTGCGTCTGCCGCCGAACGAGGCCGCCCGGATGTTCCGACTGGTCACCTTCTCCAGCGCACATCCGGCGATCACCGAGGGCCAGGTGCTGCCCACCCCGGAGATCGTCGACCTGCTCCTGCACGGCATCGCCGCGCTGCCCGCGGCGGCCGAACGCCGCTCAGAATCCGAATCCGAGACAGTCGGAGTGTTGTGATGCTGATCAAACTGCTGCGCACCCACCTGCGCCCCTACGGCGGCGCATTGCTGGTCGTCGTGCTGTTCCAACTCGTCGGGACCATCGCCAGCCTGTACCTACCGGCCCTGAACGCCGAGATCATCGATGACGGCGTGGCCAAGGGCGACACCGGCTTCATCCTGTCCACCGGCGGAATCATGCTGGCCATCACGGTCCTGCAGGTCGTCTGCACCATCGTCGCCGTCTACTACGGCGCCCGGACCGCGATGGCGTTCGGTCGCGATCTGCGGGCCGCGCTGTTCCACCAGGTCGGCTCGTTCTCCGACCGGGAGGTCGCCCTGTTCGGCGCCCCGTCGCTGATCACTCGCAACACCAACGACGTGCAGCAGGTGCAGATGCTGGTGCTGATGACGTGCACCCTGATGGTGTCGGCGCCGATCATGTGCATCGGCGGCATCTTCATGGCGATCCGCACCGACCTCGGGCTGTCCTGGCTGATCGTCGTCAGCATCCCGGTGCTGGTGATCGCCATCGGGCTGATCGTCGTCCGGATGATCCCCCACTTCCAGCGGATGCAGGCCCGGCTGGACGTGGTGAACCGGGTGCTGCGCGAGCAGATCGCCGGCGTCCGGGTGGTCCGGGCGTTCGTCCGGGAACCGTTGGAGACCAAACGCTTCGCGAAGGCGAATGCGGAGCTGACGGACAGCGCGCTGCGCGCCGGGCGGCTGATGGCGCTGATGTTCCCGGTCGTCATGCTGGTGGTCAACGTCTCCAGCGTCGCCGTCCTGTGGTTCGGGGCGCACCGGGTGGAGGAGGGCGTCATCCAGATCGGTGCCCTGATCGCCTTCCTGAACTACCTGATGCAGATCCTGTTCTCGGTGATGATGGCGACGTTCATGGTGGTCATGGTGCCGCGGGCGGCGGTCAGCGCGGACCGGATCAGCGCCGTGCTGGACACCGAATCGTCGGTGACGCCGCCCGCGAAACCGGTGCGGCCCGACCGGCGGGCCGGCGAGGTCGTCCTGGATGACGTCGATTTCATCTACCCGGGGGCGAGCGACCCGGTGCTGTGCGGGATCGCGCTGACCGCCCGGCCGGGCACCACCACCGCGATCATCGGTTCGACCGGCGCCGGCAAGACGACGCTGCTGTCCCTGATCCCCCGGCTGTTCGACGTCACCGGCGGCGCCGTCCGGGTCGACGAGGTGGACGTGCGCGACTACGACACGGAGGCCCTCTGGGACCGCATCGGTCTGGTCCCGCAGAAGCCCTTCCTGTTCAGCGGCACCGTCGCGTCCAACCTGCGGTACGGCAACCCGGAGGCGACCGACGAGCAGCTGTGGCATGCCTTGACGATCGCCCAGGCCATGGACTTCGTCGCGGCCATGCCGGAAGGCCTGGAGTCGCCGATCACCCAGGGCGGCACCAACGTCTCCGGCGGGCAGCGGCAGCGGCTGGCCATCGCCCGGGCGCTGGTCGCCGAGCCGCAGATCTACCTGTTCGACGACTCGTTCTCCGCGCTCGACCTGGCCACCGACGCCCGGCTGCGGGCGGCGCTCAAGCCGCTGACCACCGATCGGACGGTCATCATCGTCGCGCAGCGAGTGTCGACCATCGCCGACGCCGACCAGATCGTCGTCCTGGAGGATGGCCGGGCGGTGGGCATCGGCCGCTATGACGAACTCATGGCCTCGTGCCCGACGTTCGTGGAGATCGTGCAGTCCCAGCTGTCGGCGGAGGTGTCGGCATGAGAGCAGGGCGGGCGGGAGGGCATGGTTCCAGAGCGAATCATCGACACAGCTGCCACTGCCCCGGAAGGAGCGTGGAGCCTGCGAGCGCCCCGCGGGGGGTGTCGGCATGACCACCAGGGATCGGGTGGGTGGGCTTGAAGGCAAGCCCGCCCAGCCCGCCGCCCCGGAGCGGCCCGCGTTCGGCCCGCCGCAACGCCGCGGACCCGGCGGCGGTGGCCCGATGTTCGGTGGCATGGGCATGCCGGCCGAGAAGTCGCTGAACTTCGGCCCGTCGCTGCGGCGGCTGTTGAGCCGGATGCGCGGCGAGCGGATCGGGCTGTTCTTCGTGTTCCTGCTCGGCGTGGGCAGCGTCATCTTCGCGGTGATCGGCCCGAAGATCCTGGGCAACGCCACCAACATCATCTTCGACGGGATCGTCGGCCGGCAGCTGCCCGCCGGGATCACCAAGGAGCAGGCCGTCGAGGGCCTGCGGGCCAGCGGCGACGCCACGCGAGCCGACATGCTCGCGGCGATGGACCTCGTCCCCGGGCAGGGCATCGACTTCACTGCGCTGGCCCGCACCCTGATGATCGTGCTGGCCCTGTACATCCTGTCCTCCGTGTTCGGCTATCTGCAGGGATACATCCTCAACGGCGTCGTGCAGCGCACCATCCTGGAGCTGCGCGCCGAAATCGAGGACAAGCTCAACCGGCTGCCGCTGCGCTACCTGGACCGCCACCAGCGCGGCGAGGTGCTGTCCCGGGTCACCAACGACATCGACAACATCTCGCAGACCCTGCAGCAGACCATGTCGCAGGCACTCACCTCGCTGCTCACGGTGGTCGGCGTGCTGGTGATGATGGTGATCATCTCGCCGCTGCTGGCCCTCGTCGCGCTGATCGCGGTGCCGCTGTCGCTGGTGGTCACGCAGCAGATCGCCAAGCGGTCGCAGCCGAAGTTCATCGTGCAATGGCGATCCACCGGCGAGCTCAACGCCCGGGTCGAGGAGACCTACACCGGGCACAGCCTGGTCAAGGTGTTCGGCCGGCAGGCCGACGCCGAGAAGGCGTTCGACGCGAAGAACGACGAGTTGTACCGCGCGAGCTTCGGGGCGCAGTTCATCTCAGGCACGATCATGCCGTCGATGATGTTCATCGGGAACCTGACCTACGTCGCGATCGCAGTCGTCGGCGGGCTGCGGGTGGCCACCGGCAGCATGTCGTTGGGTGACGTGCAGGCGTTCATCCAGTACTCGCGGCAGTTCACCCAGCCACTGACCCAGCTGGCGTCGATGGCCAACGTGCTGCAGTCCGGCATCGCCTCGGCCGAGCGGGTGTTCGAGTTCCTGGATGCGGAAGAGCAGACCCCCGACCCCGATTCGCCGGCCTCCGTGCGGGATTCGAAGGGCCGGGTGGAGTTCGAGGACGTCGCGTTCCGGTACGAGCCGGAGAAGCCGCTGATCGACGACCTGTCGCTGGTCGCGGCGCCGGGGCAGACGGTGGCCATCGTCGGGCCGACCGGAGCGGGCAAGACCACGCTGGTCAACCTGATCATGCGGTTCTACGAGCTGGACGGCGGCCGGATCACCTTGGACGGGGTGGATGTCTCGGCCATGACGAGGGCGGACCTTCGGTCGCGGATCGGCATGGTGCTGCAGGACACCTGGCTGTTCGCCGGCACCATCCGGGACAACATCGCCTACGGCCGACCGGACGCCGCCGAGGAGGAGATCCTGCAGGCGGCCCGGGCGACCTACGTCGACCGGTTCGTGCATTCGCTGCCGGACGGCTACGACACCTTGATCGACGACGAGGGCAGCAACATCTCGGCCGGCGAGAAGCAGTTGCTGACCATCGCCCGGGCGTTCCTGGCCGACCCGGCGCTGCTCATCCTGGACGAGGCGACAAGTTCGGTCGACACGCGGACCGAGGTATTGGTGCAGCACGCGATGGCGGCGCTGCGGGCGGACCGGACCAGCTTCGTCATCGCGCACCGCCTCTCCACCATCCGCGACGCGGACCTGATCCTGGTGATGGAGTCCGGCTCGATCGTGGAGCAGGGCACGCACACCGAGTTGTTGCAGCGCGGCGGGGCGTACGCGGACCTGTACAACGCGCAGTTCGCCGGGGCGGTGGTGGACGCCTGACCGCCGGGCACCCGCGGCGGAGTTGATCATGAAGGACACGCCCTCATCCCGCCGGTTTGAGGGCGTGTTCTTCATGATCGACAGGATGGGCTGCGCGTCGGTGCCGGATCCCGAGCTGAGCTTGCGGTCCCGTGCCCAGGTTCGGCGGGGTCGGGGACTCAGGTCGCACGCGGGCGGACTACCCGATGTCATCCTTGATGGCATGCCCGATGGCGGAACCGGAGGCAGCGGGCGAGGCTTGCCGAGCGAACCATCGACCCAGGTGCCGGCGCTCGCAGGGTGGGTGGGTGGGCTTGGTGGCTGGGTGGGCTTGGTGGCGGCCTGCGAGGCGGCCCGCGGAGGGCGGCGGCATGAGAGTACGTCGCCGACTGTCCTGGCTGAGCGGCCTGGCCGCGTTCCTGGGTGGGGCGGCCTGGACGGTGAAGGGCATCGTGATCCTGGCCGTCGGGGAGCAGCCGCCACTGTTGTTCGAGATGGGCCCCCCGCTCTTCGGAGTGGGTCTGCTCGGCGTTGCATCCTCCACGATGCCCGCGGGCCGTCGCCGCACCGCGGCCCTGACCCTTGGAGCGGCATCTTTCCTCGCCGCGCTCGTGGCGCTGGTGATCGACCGCGCTGGTGAATTCAACCCCGCGTTGGTCGTCTCATCCCTGTCCCTGCTGGTCGGCCTGCTGACGGTGCCCAGGCACGCCGCATGGCCTGCCCCGCTGGCATGGTGGATTGGCTTCGCCTGGGTCCCGGCAATGCTGATCGGAGGCGTTCTGTCGGAGCTTGACGAGCGACTGCTGGAGGTCCCGCTCACCTGCCTCGGCATCGCCTGGATGACCGTCGGATGGGCTCTGCTGCGGCAGCCGGCGGTCGACCCGGACCAGCGCTGATCCCCGCCCGGTGGCCGATCCCATTGGTGGGTCTTGGATCAGCGCGCTGATCCTCGGCCATCCTCGACCCAGCTTCGCGGACGAAATCCGCTCTTCTGCGCCCGATTCGGCCCGGTTCGGCGCGGTTTTGATCAGCCCACCGGGCGGCACCGGGACGCCGCCGAGATCCAGGCGCAGGTCATATCGGTCAATGATGTCCGTGAGCTGCGGATTGTGGACAACTCCGTGTTCCGGGTCCGGATCCCGCCAGAATGCGCGACATGGTTCGGATCGGGGAGGCACGATGGCAGGCATGGCGGCATCGATCGAACAGGCCGAAACACTGGACGAGCCGGTCCGTGGGCTGCCCGTCGCACCGCCCGGCGGCGGCGAGTGGACCGTCGACTTGCTGGAACAGCTACCCGACGACGGCCTGCGCTACGAGATCCTCGACGGGATTCTGATCGTGAGCCCATCGCCGATCCCGGTGCACCAGCGCGCCATCGTACGGCTCACCGTCATCTTCGTCGCAGCCTGCCCGACCGATCACGAGGTGTTCGTCTCGCCGCTGGACTGGCAGCCGGACCAGCGCACCTCGCTGGAACCCGATGTGCTCGTGGTCGCCACCGACCGGATCGGCCCGAAGAACATCCAGCAGAACCCCGCGATCGTGGTCGAGGTGCTGTCCCCGAGCTCGAGCCGGTACGACCGGCTGCTCAAGTTCGGCCGCTACGCCGAGGCGGGCATCCCGCAGTACTGGATCGTCGACCCACAGCGGCCGTCGGTCGAGGTGTACGACCTCGACGACCAGGGCGACTACCGGCTCGTCGCATCCGGGTCGGGCCAGGAGTCGGTCACCGTCGCCGAGCCACTCGCGGTCACCGTACGACCGATCGACCTGGTGCGGCCGGCGTAACAGCGGGTGCTGCGCCGGGTTCCCCACCCGCGGTGGAGTTGATCATGAAGGAAACGCCCTCATCTCGCCGGTTTGAGGGCGTGTTCTTCATGATCAACAGGGTCGGCTGCGCGTGATCTTGCCGACTCCGTGCCCTCCGACGGCCTTCGGACCCATAGGCTGGGCAACGGACCGGCCGAACCAGGCCCGTCCGGGTCGTTGCTGTGAACGCCGCACCGGTGTTCCGCTACTGCGCCGCGGGTTTGACCCCCGGATCGCGAGTTGGTCAGCACCGCGGCCACTCCGGCAACACCGATCCGTTAGGACCCACCGCTCCTCATGACTTCTTCCACTGCTGCGCGCCCGCGTACCGATTCGAACGGCACCGGCCGCGGCGCACGCGCGCCCCGGACCGATTCCCGATCCACCACCGGCCGCACCGCCGCCCCGCGCTCCGAGGGGCCCGCCCCGACCGACGGGCCGCGGCGCCGACGCCGCTCCGGCCGCGGAGGCGGCAGCGGTGGCGGGGCCGGAACCCAGAACAGCAACGGCGGGTCGGGGCGTTCCGACGGACAGAACCAGCCGCGCTCCGCCGAACTCCGCACCAGTCCGGCGCCGGCCCGGACCAATGGACCGCGCCGGGTCACCCGCGAGGCCGGTCCCGCCAACCTCGCCCCGGCCGCCCGCTCACTGCCGACGGCCCAGCCCGGTCCCGCGCCGGAATCGGCCACGGGCTTCGCCGAGCTCGGCGTCCCGGCCACCTTGCTGCCCGCGCTGGCCACCTTGGGCGCGCGCGAGCCGTTCCCGATCCAGGCG
>DATDBV010000710.1:0-3437 GCA_036524715.1 Nakamurella sp.
CGCCTATCGGGACTCCTCACCGCTGACCTGGGTGGAGCACGTCCGGGCGCCGGTGCTGGTGCTGGCCGGCGAGAACGACCCGCGCTGCCCGATCCGGCAGATCGACAACTACCTGGACGCGCTGGCCGCCCGGCGCGCGTCATACGCGATCTACCGGTATGACGCCGGGCACGGCTCGGGGGTGATGGCCGAGCGGATCCGTCAGCAGGCCTGCGAGGTCGCCTTCGTCCGGGGCGTGCTGGAACCCCGATGACGTCAGGCCGGCATCGTGGGGTCGAACCGAATGAGCAGCCGGCCGACGATCGGCATCGAGCGCGGCCACGCATGGCCGCCGATGGGCCATCCTGGACCATTGGGTGAACAGCTCCGGGAGCGTCGAGCTCCGGCACCGCGCCGCGCGGGCGTGCCGGCGACCCGGAATCGGGGTGTCGCCCCGCCGCTCGGCTCTGCCCGGCGCATCCTGGACCTGCAGCGGCAGCTCGGGAACCGGGCGGTCGTGCAGCTGCTCGGCCGGATTCCCCGGGTGCCCGATCAGGCGGTGATCCAGCGCGCGGGCAGCCATCCGGAGAACCCTCCCGTCACCACGTTGAACTCGCCGGGATCCCTGACCGAGGCGCAGTGGACCGCGGCCGTCCAGGCGGCCAAGGCCACGCCGTCGCCGGCCGCGTTCGAGCCGCTGATCCGCGACATCGCCGTCACCGCGGGCATGGAGGGTCTCGGCCCCGGGTTCGTGCCGGCCAAACTGCCGCTCAGCGACGGCAAGACCGCCCGACCGGGTCTGAACATGAGCATGATCGCCGGCGACAAGCCCGGGCACGCCGGCTGGGTGGACAGCGGCGGCCGCTACGGCATCCCCTTCCAGCTGGACAAGACCAAGCCGCCGGACCGCCAGGTCGCCATCATCCTGTCGGCCGGCACGTTGAACGCGGACAAGGGCCTGTCCCTGCACACGGTGCGACACGAGATGGTGCACGCCCGGCACAAGCTCAAGGTGCTGGCGGCGGTCAAGGCCTGGCAGTCGTTGCCGGCGCGGGGTCGGCCGTCGTTCGGCGACTGGCTCGGACAGCAGACCCGCAAGCGGAAGGGGGCGATGTCGGCGCTGGACGCCGTCCTGATCGGCAAGGGCGCCCAGGACCTGGCGGCGAACACCGAAGTGCTCGCCTACGTCGAGGGTTTCGTCAACTCCTACCACCGCCGGGGCCCCACCCCGGCCGAGGCCGGTCCCGCGTTCTTCGAGCTGCTGGGGGCCGTGGAGACCCGACAAGCTCTTCACCTGGGCGCAGGCCGACCCGGCCGTCAAGGACGAAGCGCTCACCCGGCTCCGGGAGTATCACGCCACGCTGGACGTCCCGCGCCAGCGGTTGTGGAAGCAGTGGCTGGACCAGCAACTCGGTCGGGTGGGCAAGGACGTCGACAACCGCAAGGATGTCGACAACCGCAAGGCCCGCAAGGACTTCCTCACCCGGCTCGGCGCCTTCGTCACCTGAACCCACCGGCCCGACACGCCCGACCCCCGCCCCGCCCGACTGCGGCACAGGTCAGCGCAGCTCGGGGAAGTCCTCCACGGCATACTCCGGGCCGCCGCCGACGTCATCGGACCCGTGCCGCTCCTGCTCCCGCCCGCGCAGCTCGACCCGCCGGATCTTGCCGGAGATGGTCTTGGGCAGTTGGCCGAATTCCAGCCGCCGGATCCGCTGGTACGGCGCCAGTTTGTCCCGGGAGTGCTCGAAGATCAGCCGGGCGGCGACCCGGTTGGGGTGGTACCCCTCGGCCAGCACCACGTAGGCCTTGGGCACGGCCAGCCGCAGCGGATCGGGCGAGGGCACCACCGCCGCCTCGGCCACCGCGGGATGTTCCAGCAGGACGGATTCGACCGCGAACGGGGAGATCCGGTAGTCCGACGCCTTGAACACGTCGTCGTCCCGGCCGACGTAGGTGAGGTAGCCGTCGGCGTCCCGGGACCCGAGGTCACCGGTGTGGTAGTACCCGCCGCGGGTGGCTTCGGCGGTGCGCTTCGGTTCGCCGTGGTACTCGGTGAGCAGCCCGACCGTACCGGCCGACAGGTCGAAGCAGATCTCCCCCTCATCGCCCGGCTCGCCCGACGCCGGATCCAGCAACGCCACTCGGTATCCGGGCATGGCCGGCCCCATCGAGCCCGGCCGCACCGGCACGCCCGGCGAGTTGCCCACCGCCAGGGTCATCTCGGTCTGCCCGAAGCCGTCGCGGATCACCACTCCCCAGGCCCGGCGGACCTGCTCGATGACCTCCGGATTCAACGGCTCCCCGGCGCCGACCACCTCGCGCGGTGGCGTCCGCAGCCGCGTCAGGTCGGCCTGGATCAGCATCCGCCACACCGTCGGCGGCGCGCAGAACGTCGTCACCCGCTGCTCGTCCAGCACCCGCATCAGCTCGACCGCGTCGAAGCGGGTGTAGTTGAAAACGAGCACCGTCGCCTGGGCGAGCCAAGGCGCGAACACGCACGACCAGGCGTGCTTGGCCCAGCCGGGCGATGAGATGTTCAGGTGCACGTCGCCGGGGCGCAGGCCGATCCAGTACATGGTGGTCAGGTGCCCGATCGGGTACGAGATCTGGCTGTGTTCCACCAGTTTCGGCAGGGCGGTGGTGCCGGAGGTGAAGTACAGCAGCAGCGGGTCGTCGGCCTTCGAGACCCCGTCCGGCTCGAAGCCCTGATCCGGGTAGGCGCTGGTGTCGTCGTACTCGATCCAGCCCTCGGTCGGCCGGCCGACGGCGATCCGGACGAACGTGCCGGGCACGTGCCGGAAGGAGTCGACGTCGACGTCCCGGGCGATGACGAACCGGGCGCCGCCCCGGCGCACCCGGTCGGCCAGGTCGTCCGGGGTGAGCAGGGTGCTGGCCGGGATGATCACCGCGCCGAGCTTGATCGCGGCCAGGATGATCTCCCACAGCTCGACCTGGTTGCCCAGCATGAGCACGATCCGGTCGCCGCGCCGCACCCCGTTGGCCGCCAGCCATCCGGCCACCTGGTCCGAGCGGCGGGACAGCTGCCCGTACGTCCAGGACCCGACGGAGCCGTCCGGCTCCACGATCACCAGCGCCGCCCGGTCCGGGTGCTCGGCGGCGACGACGTCGAACCACTCGACGCCCCAGTTGAAGGTGGGCGGCCGGGGCCAGCGGAAGCGGTCAACGGCGGCGGCATGATCGTCGCGGTGGCGCAGCAGCAGGTCGCGGGCGGCCCGCAGCTGATCGGTGGCGGGGGTCGGCGCAGCGGTCATGACAGTCCTCCCGGCGGCGCACCTCGGCGTGTGCCGCCAGCCACGAGGATGTCACCGGCGCCCGCGCCGCGCCCCTCGTCCGACTGGCGGCCATTGCGAAGCCTCGGCGACCGGATGTAAGCGGGGAAGATCCGGACGTCGATTCACGGGAGCCCGGCGCTGTCGAACTCCTGCTGCAGCCGA
>DATDBV010000711.1:0-5233 GCA_036524715.1 Nakamurella sp.
CAGCTGACCGCGGACGGCGGGCTGACCGGGGTCCAGCGGCGGCTGGCCGCGTTCGACGGGGCCCTGTCGGTGGCCAGCCCGCTGGGTGGTGGAACGATCGTCACCGTCAAGGTGCCGTGCGTGCTGCGGGTTTCCACCGCGGCGTGACGGCCGCTCCCGGCCGGGGAGGAAGCTGACCGATGCGCGTCGTACTGGCCGAGGACCTTGCGCTGCTACGCGACGGCATCGTCCGGATCCTGACCGCCCACGACCTCGAGGTGGTCGAGGCCGTCGACAACGGCCCGTCACTGCTCAAGGCGATCACCGAGCACCGTCCAAACATCGCCGTCGTCGACGTCCGGCTGCCGCCCACCTTCACCGACGAGGGTCTGCGGGCCGCCCTGGCGGCCCGCGAACGGATCCCGGGGCTGCCCGTGCTCGTGGTCAGCCAGTATGTCGAGCAGCTGTACGCACGGGAGTTGCTCTCGCAGGGCACCGGCGGCGTCGGCTACCTGCTCAAGGACCGGATCTCCGACGTCGCCCAGTTCATCGACGCCGTGCACCGGGTGGCCGGCGGCGGCACCGCGATGGACCCGGAGGTGATCGGTGCGCTGCTGTCCCGGCACCGCGACAACTCCCCCATCGCCACGCTGACCCCGCGGGAGCACGAGGTGCTCTCGCACATGGCCGAAGGCCGCTCCAACGCGGCGATCGCGGCGGCCATGTTCATCACCGAGAAGGCCGTCGGCAAGCACACCAACTCGATCTTCGGCAAGTTGGCGCTGGAGCAGAGCGAGGACGACAACCGCCGGGTGCTGGCCGTGCTCGCCTTTCTGGAGAGTTCGCCGCGTAACTGACTCCAGGCCGCCGGCGCACCCCCAGCCGACCCCTCCCCCCGTGTTGATCATGACGCGCTGCCGGCGACACGCCGACAGTTTTCGCGACACGCCGATCCGGCGATGGCACGCGCTCATGATCAACACCGAGGGGTGGGGTTGGACCTCAACTTGAGGGTGAGGGTTTGAGGGGCCGGTGACCGTGTCAGACTGTCCGCCGTGACGACGGCGTATCTGGGCGGAGACCCACCCCGGGCGTTCGCCCATCGCGGCTGGCACCTGGGCGAGCTGACGGGTCTGGAGAACTCGATGGCCGCCTTCCGCCGGGCCTACGACGAGGGCTTCCGCTACCTGGAAACCGATGTGCACGCCACCACCGACGGGCAGCTGGTGGCATTTCACGACCTGTCCCTGGGTCGGGTCACCGATCGGCCGGGTCAGATCGCCGCGCTGCCGTGGGCCGAGGTTCGCCGAGCCCGGATCGGCGGTACCGAACCGATCCCGTTGATGGCCGATCTGCTGGAGGAGTTCCCCGACGCGCGGTTCAACATCGATGCCAAGGCCGATCCCGCCGTCGGTCCGCTGGGTGACCTGATCCGCCGCACCGGGGCGGCGGATCGGGTCTGCCTCGGCTCGTTCTCCGACCGGCGGATCGCCTCGCTGCGGGCCCTGCTCGGGCCGCGGGTCGCCACCTCGATGGGACCCCGCGAGGTGTTCCGGCTGGTGCGGGCGGCCCGGCTGGGCCGACCGTTCACGACGCCCGCAGTGGCCGCCCAGGTTCCGGTCGCGTTCTCCCGGGTGCGGATCGTGACGCCCTCCTTCCTGGCCACCGCGCATCGGGCGGGCGTCGAGGTGCACGTCTGGACGATCGACGACCCGGACGAGATGGGCCGGCTGCTGGACCTCGGCGTCGACGGGCTGATGTCGGACCGACCCGACCTGCTGCGGCAGGTCCTGGCCGAGCGCGGCACCTGGTGACCGGGCACGGGCAGGTCCGCTTCTTCTACGGCCCGATGGACTGCGGCAAGTCGACCCTCGCACTGCAGATCCACCAGAACCAGGTACGCCAGGGCCGTCGCGGGCTGCTGCTGACGCGGCTGGACCGCTCGGGCCCGGCCCGGATCAGTTCCCGGATCGGCATCAGCAGCCCCGCTCTGGAGGTCACCGACGACCTCGAGCTCGACCTGGTGGTCCGCCAGGCGGGGCCGCTGAACTACGTCGTCGTCGACGAGGCCCAGTTCCTCACCTCGGCGCAGGTCGACCAGCTCGGCCTGGTCGCCGACGACCTGGCCGTGGACGTGTATGCGTTCGGCATCGCGACCGACTTCCGCAGCGTGCTGTTCCCGGGGTCGGCTCGCCTCTTCGAGATCGCCGACGAGGTCGCACGGGTGCAGGTCGAGGTGCTGTGCTGGTGCGGGCGCGTGGCCCGCTTCAACGGCCGGGTGGTCGACGGCCGGCTGGCCCGGCACGGCCCGACGGTGCTGGTCGCGGACACGGCGTCGGACCTGGATCCGGGAACGGAGGAAGATCCGGAATCAGGGGCGGGGCGGTCGCGTTACCAGGTGCTGTGTCGGCGTCACTACCGCTCGGGCCAGTTGGCACCGAACCCGGCCCGGCCCCCAGACGTGTGAATGAAGGAAGTTTCTTGTTTCCGCGTGACCAGGCGGACGTTGACGCGTCTGTGCAGTGAAGGGATTGCATGCCAGGTAGGGACCGCAGCGGCGGATCCGATCGGGTCGAAGTGGATCGAAGTGGTTTCGAAGTGGATTCGGAGTTTGATGTAGTACTCGACACACATGGGTAGCAGTGCAAACTGTTAATCCAGGCGGGAACGAAAGCCCGCCGACCAGCGTTACTCACCGGTAGACCCCCGCGGACCCGCGGGCTCGTCGTCGGTGAGACGACCAGGTGCCGCCGCCGCCTCCCGGCCGCAACTCAGCGACACCGCACCACCAGCAAGGAAGGAACACCATGGCCGACCGTGTCCTGCGCGGAAGCCGCCTGGGCTCGACAAGCTACGAGGCCGATCGCAATCACGATCTGGCGCCCCGTCGCACGGCGACCTACCGCTGCCCGCGTGATCATGAATTCACCGTTCCGATGGCCGACGACGCCGAGGTGCCCTCGGTGTGGGACTGCCGGATGCACGGGCTCTCGTCGACCCTGATCGACGGCTCGGTGCCGGAGGGCAAGGCGGCCAAGCCGCCGCGCACCCACTGGGACATGCTGCTGGAGCGCCGTTCCATCGAGGAACTCGAAGAGATCCTCAACGAGCGGCTGGCCGAGCTGAAGGCGCGTCGCACCGCCTCCTGAATCGGTTCGGATCCGGACAGAGCACCCATCGACGTCCAACGCCACCTGCCCGACCGGGTAGGTGGCGTTGTGCTGTGCACGGCCCGGCGATCAGGCCTTGCGGCGGACACCGCCGGTCAGCTGCTGCCACCGGTGCGCGGCACCCCACAGGGTGACCTTGAGCAGTGCCTCCCGGACGATGCTGCCGCTCATCTTCGACTCGCCGATCTGCCGCTCGGTGAAGGTGATCGGCACCTCGGTGACGCGGAAGCCGGCGCGGACGGTCCGCCAGGCCAGGTCCACCTGGAAGCAGTAGCCGGTGGAGGCGACGTCGTCCAGGGCAAGCGCTTTGAGCACCGGCGACCGGTAGGCGCGGTAGCCGCCGGTGATGTCGTAGATCCGCACCCCCAGCGCGAATCGCGAGTACAGGTTGCCACCGCGGGAGAGCCACTCCCGGTGCTTGGGCCAGTTGACCACCTGGCCGCCGGCGACGTAGCGCGACCCGAGCACCAGGTCGGCGTGCTGCAGCGCGTCCAGCAGTCGCGGCAGCTGCTCCGGCGGATGCGACCCGTCGGCGTCCATCTCCACCAGCACGTCGTAGCCGCGATCAAGACCCCAGCCGAAGCCGGCCATGTACGCGGCGCCCAGACCCGCCTTCTCGGTCCGGTGCAGCACGTGCACCCGCTCGTCCCGGGCGGCCCACTCGTCGGCGACCTCGCCGGTGCCGTCCGGGCTGCCGTCATCGGCGACCAGCACGTGGGCGCTCGGCACGGAGGCGAACAGCCGCTCCAGGATCAGCGGCAGATTCTCCCGCTCGTCATAGGTCGGGATGATCACCAGGATCCGGTCGCCGTGCGGCTCGTCGAGTTCGAAGCGCGGCGACTGGGCGCCTGTTGGGCTCACGGTGCGGGGTCCTCCGTCGGGTTCCCGGCGGGCGAACCGCCGGTCGTCGTGCTGCCGGGTCCTGCTGTTGCGGCCGCGCGGCGGCGCCTGCGGTCCCCGAGGACCACGTATGCCAGCGCGAGCGGAGTCGCCAACGCGAGCAGCCATTCCAGCGGGCCACCGAGCACCGTACCCGCAGTCGTCGCCGCGATCAGCGGGACGCTCGGGGTCAGGTAACCCGGCGTGAACAACGGGATCGACGACTCGACGGTGCCGTCCGGCCGGATGGCGGTGGACACCCCGCTGGTCGAGGAGATCAGCACGCTGCGGCCGTGCTCGACGGCCCGGACCCGGCTCATCGCCTGCTGCTGATAGGTCTCGTCGGTGTAGCCGAAGGTTGCGTTGTTGGTCTGGACGACCAGTACCTGCGCGCCGCCGTGCACCACGTCGCGAACCAGGTCGTCGTACACGATCTCGAAGCAGATGACGTCGCCGACCGCCACTCCGGCGATGTCGAAGTTGCCCGGCCGCTCCCCGGGCAGGAAGGTGCCCTGCTGCAGGTCGACCTTGTCCGTGAACAGCCGGAAGAACGAGCGATAGGGCATGTACTCGCCGAACGGCAGCGGGTGACGCTTGGTGTAGGTGTCGCCGGGGCCGGTGACCGGATCCCAGACGATGCCCATGTTGTAGGCCTCGCCGGCGGTCGGCGCCTGGACGACCGCGCCGACCAGAATGGGCACCCCGATGTCGGCCGCCGCCGCGGAGATGACCGCGTTGGCGTCGGCATTGCGGTAGGGATCGATGTCGGTGGAGTTCTCCGGCCAGATGACCAGGGTCGGCTGCGGGGCCGTCCCCGCCCGCACGTCCGCGGCCAGCTGGTGCGTCTGCCGGGCGTGCAGGTCCAGCACCGCGCGACGCTCGGCGTTGAAGTCCAATCCCGGACGGGGAACGTTGCCCTGGATGACGGCGATGCTGGCGGTCGGCGCGTCGGCACCGCGCTGCACGGTGGCCAGCCCGAGCAGGCCGAGAACGAAGGGCAGGGCGAGCAGGACGACCGAGCCGAGCACCGCGCCCGACCGCCAGGGCGGTCGCGGCCGCCGGGCCAGGGCCCGGATCAGGGCGGCCAGCGCGAACCCGGCCAGCGCGGTGAGGAAGGCCAGGCCCGCCGAACCGATCAGGGAGGCCGCCGGCAGCAGCGGTCCGTCCGGCTGGGAGAAGGCGATCCCGCCCCACGGGAAGCCGCC
>DATDBV010000712.1:0-2651 GCA_036524715.1 Nakamurella sp.
TGTCCCAGCCGTCCTCCAGCTTGCTCAGCGGGCCACCTCCGGAGCGTCCGGTCCGAGCATCCGCGCCCACATGAGTTCGAACCCGGGCATCGTCTTGGCGGTGGTGGCCACGTCGTCGACCAGCACCCCCGGCACCCGCAACCCGACGATCGCCCCGGCGGTGGCCATCCGGTGGTCCGCGAACGATGCCCACCGCCCACCGTGCAGCGGCCCCGGGTGGATGGTCAGCCCGTCGGGCGCCTCGTCCACCCGGCCACCGACGGCGGCGATGTCCTGCGCGAGGGCGGCCAGCCGGTCGGTCTCGTGCCCACGCAGGTGCCCGATGCCGGTCAGCCGCGACGGACCCTGCGCAAACAGGGCGATCGCCGCGACGGTGGGGGTGAGCTCGCCGACGTCGTGCAGGTCGGCGTCCAGTCCGGACAACACGGCCGGCCCGGTGACGGTCAGCCCGGCCGCCCCGATCGAAACGGCGGCGCCCATCGACGCAAGCAGGTCGCGGATCGCGTCACCGGCCTGGGTGGTCGCGGCCGGCCAGTGTGGGACGGTCACGGTGCCGCCGGTGATCGCGGCGGCGGCCAGGAACGGGGTGGCGTTGGACAGGTCGGGCTCGATCGGCATCGTCCACGCCCCGACCGGACCCGGCTCGACCCGCCACCGGTTCGGCACCGAGTCGTCCACCGTGACCCCGACGCCGCGCAGCGCCTGCACGGTCATCTCGATGTGCGGCATCGACGGCACTGCCGGGCCGGTGTGCAGCACCTCGACTCCGTCGGTGAACGACGGCGCGGACAGCAGCAGACCGGATACGAACTGGGAGGACGCGCTGGCGTCGATCCGCACCCGGCCGCCCGGAACTCGGCCGCCGGCGTGCACGGTGAACGGCAGCCGGTCGCCCTCGATCCGGACACCGAGCGCCCGCAACGCGTCCAGCACGGTGGACATCGGCCGGCGGCGGGCCGCCTCGTCCCCGTCGAAGGTGACCGGGCCGGTGGCGGTCGCGGCCAGCGGCGGCAGGAAGCGCATGACCGTGCCGGCCAGCCCGCAGTCGACATGCGCCGGACCGGCCAGCGGCGCCGGCGTCACCAGCCAGTCGTCGCCGTCCGCTTCGATGCCGACGCCGAGCGCGACCAGGGCGGCGGCCATCAGGTCGGTGTCCCGGCTGCGCAGTGGCGCGACGATCCGGGACGCCGCGGTGGCCTGGGCGGCCAGGACGAGGGCGCGGTTGGTCAGCGACTTGGAGCCGGGCACCGGCACGGTGGCCGTCACCGGGCCATCGGCGACGGGCGCGGGCCACGGAGCGAGAAGGGTCGTCACCCGCCCATGATCCCGCACCCCCGCCCGATCACGGGTAGCCGACCACCGTGACCGGCACCGACGGGTTGGCGATCGTCGACGACCCGCCGACGCCGTTGACCACGTTCAGGATGCCGCCCTTGCCGTTGGTCGGGTCGAGGAAGACGGTCAGCAGGTTCGTCAGGCTGCCGGCCGGCAGCCGGGTCGGGACCTCGAACGCGTTGTCCGCGTAGATGTCCACGCCCTGGTTGAAGAAGCTGTAGCTGCCCATCGCGGTCCCGCTGAAGCGGCGTACCTTGTCGGACACCTTCAACGCCGGGTACCCGAGCGCGCCGGACGGCTGGGTCCACGCCTCCTGGCTGGGCGGGTCGTACGGCAGCTCGTTCTGGAAGAACACCACCCGTCCGTTCTGGCCGTTCCAGATCGTCTGGGTCTTCTGGTAGTGCTCGACGAACAGCCCGTGCGCGGTGACGTTGTCGCCGTTGACGACGACGCCGGTGTCGGCGGTGTTGACCGTCCAGCCGACGCCATTGCCGTGGTCGGCCCGCCAGGCCCAGATGTTGTCCAGGATCGTGTGGTCGCTGTTGACCTCGAGGCTGACGGTGGCCTTGCCGGCGGCCGCGCCGCCGATCCGGAAGAACACGTCGTGCAGCACGGTCGGGTTCTCCGGCCCGCAGGCGTGCCGGCCGTGCTTGGTGCCGACCTGCAGCAGCACCTTCGAGTTCTTCGGGCCCGCGTCGATGGTCACGCCGGCGATGTCGACGCCCGGCACGTCGGCGACGGTCAGCGCCGCCGTGCCGCGCTGCGGGATCAGGGTGGCGTAACCCAGTCCGAGCGCGACCGTGTTGGCGCGGGTGACCTGGATCGCGCGATCGATGTCGTACACGCCCGGGGTCAGCAGCAGGTGCTGGCCGCGGGCCAGCGCGTTGTTGATCTTCCGCAGGTCGTCGCCTGGGCGCGCGACATAGAACTTGTCGATCGGAATCGACTTCCCGGCCGGATCGCCATCCCCCCACGACGTGCCCTGGGTGTTGCGGCGGACTTCGGGCACGAACACCTGGTAGCGGCCGCGACCGTCCACGTAGAGGGTCGGTGCCTCCTTGCTCACGGTGGTCTCCTCGATCGTGGTGTACGGCCCGCCGCAGCCGGCCTGAGCCGGGAAGCAGCCGGCGGGCGCGCCCGTCACGCCCGCGAACACCTGGTTCCACACGCCGTTGGACCAGGTGGTCAGCGCGCTGTTGCGGGTCAGCCACTGCTGCTGCGAGCCGTTGATCACGGTGCCGTCGAACTGCGAGTCGGCGATGAAACCGCCGCTGGCGTAGGACGGTCCGGTGCAGTAGTCCATCAGCGTGGTCTGC
>DATDBV010000713.1:0-4445 GCA_036524715.1 Nakamurella sp.
GTCGGAGGTGATCAGAGTCCAGAACTGGGACCACTGGACCCGGGCCAGCATCGCGATCAGCGGAAGCACGATGAAGATGCCGCCGATCGCGGCCGGCACGAACACCCAGCCGGGCAGGCCGGACCCGGTTCCCGCCCGCCCCCGCCTGCGGACGGGAACCGGTGATCCGGTGGTCATGCGCCGGTCAGGGGGCCGGTTCGAAGCCGGAGTCCTTGAGGATCTGCTGACCCTCCGGACCCGTCACCAACTCGACGAACTCGGCGGCCAGTTCCGGCTGGGCTGCGTCCTTCACGGTGGCGATCGGGTAGACGGTGACGACGGCGGCGGCCTCGGGGAAGGGCACCTCGGTGATCTTGTCGCCGGCGCCCTTGGCGTCGGTGACGTAGACCAGGCCGGCGTCGGCCTGGCCGGTCTGCACCTTGTTCAGCACATCGGTGACCGAGGACTCCTCACTGACCGGGGTCAGCGTGACACCGGTATTCTGCTCGACCTTCTGGGTGGCCGACCCGCAGGGCACCTGCGGCGCGCACACCACCACCTGCAGGTCGGGTTTGGCCAGGTCGGCGAAACCGGTGATGCCGTCCGGGTTCCCGGGAGCGGTGACGATCGTCAGGATGTTGCTGGCGAAGTTGACCGGCGTGCCGTCGATCACCCCGCCGGTGACCGCCTTGTTCATGTTGTTCTCGTCGGCGGAGGCGAACACGTCCGCCGGGGCCCCGCTGGTGAGCTGGGTGACCAGATCGGACGAGCCGGCGAAGTTGAACGTCACCGTGCTGCCCGGGTTCTGCTGCTGGAACGTCTCGCCGATCTCGGTGAACGTCGCCTTCAGCGAGGCGGCCGCGAACACCGTCAACGTGCCGGCCGCGCCGGGCGCGGCCGAGGCGGATCCTGACGCCTTCGACGGCGAGGCCGACGCGGCCGCCGAGGTGGTGGCGCCGGTCGTCCCGGAACTGCTGCCGCTGGATCCGCACGCGGCCAGCACGGTCAGGCCGGCAGCCGCCATCACCGCTACCGCGCCGCGCGGGATGCGCCGGGATGGTGAACGAGTCACGAATGACCTCCAGGAGTTTCGACGATCACCGTGGTCGCCTTGACCACGGCCACGGCCAGCCGACCGGGCGCCAGTTCCAGATCGCGAGCCGCCTCGCTGCTCATCAGCGACACCACGGTGTGCGGGCCGCACTGCATCTCGACCTGGGCCATCACCCCGTCCATCACCACCTTGGTGACCAATCCGACGAACCGGTTGCGCGCCGACCGGCCGATCCCGGACGGATCCGGCGCGGGCGCGGCGGCATGCTTGCGGGAGAACTCGGCCAGCGCCACCCCGTCGATCACCTTGCGGCCGACGTCGTTCTTCGACGCGGGCAACGAACCCGCGTCGATCCACCGGCGCACGGTGTCGTCACTGACACCCAGCAGTTCGGCCGCCTCACGAATCAGGAACTGCGACATGGATCGAACTCTAGGCCCGCATCCGCGGACTCAACAAACCAGCGGAAGCGCACTTGTCGAATCGTGCCGGAACCTCCCGGCGGTCGGCGATGAACAACCGTGACCCCTCGGGCAGCCGACGGAGGATCCACGAGGTGTACTGGTTTGCGCGAGCGTCGCTTCCCCAGGACGCGCCTCGGTGATGGGAGGACTGCCATGATCCCGATGGGCGATCGGCTTCCGGGTCGACGTCGTCACCAGCCCCCGCCGGCGCGGGCCGGTGCCGGGCGGGCGCCATCGACGCCGGACCGGCGCCCCATGAACCCCCGGCCCGTCGACGATCCCGCGATGGCCGTTCGGCGGCAGCGGCACCTTCGGTCGGAATCATGAGTCCGCACCTGGGACGCGCCCGCCGGCAACGACCGATTCCGGAACCAGCGGACCGACCGGATGGGGTCGATCCGGCGGGTGTGCGGCCCGATCCCTCCGGTGGCCGGGCGAGCGATTCACCGGGCCAGCGGCGAGTACGGATCTCGCTGGACCAGCGCGAGATCCAGGCGGCGACGATCAGAGTCCTGGTGATCGTCTCGGTGTGGTTGATCGCGGCCTGGGTGGTCGGCGTCGTGCAGCACTTCCTGTTCCTGATCCTGCTCGCCTGGCTCGCGGCCATCGCCCTGGAACCGGCCATCCGCTGGTTCCTGCGCCGCGGGATCCGCCGTTCGCGGGCCACCGCCGCAGCCGGTGTCCCGGTCGTCCTGGTTGCGGTCGGCCTGGCAGTCTTGTTCGAACAGATGTTGTTCGAACAGACTGCCCAACTGGTGCAAAACGCACCCGCAACGGTGCGGAGCATCGTCGACCAGCTCAACTCGACGTTCGGCCTTCAACTCGACTCATCGCAGATCATCGTCACGCTGAAACTGCAGCCCGACCAGATCCAGGGTGTTGCCAACGATTTGGCGATGGGCGCGCTCGGATGGCTGGGCTCTCTGGTGGCCGTCGTGTTCGACCTGGTGACCGTGGCGGTGTTCATGTTTTACATCGCCGCGGCCGGGCCACGGCTGATCCAGGAGGTGGCGGTGTGGCTGCCCCCGGACCGGCAGCCGATCCTCGGTGAGATCTGGGACATCGCCGAACAGAAGACCGGTGGTTACGTCGCGTCCAAGGTCGTGCTGGCCGCCCTGTCCGCGCTCTTTCATGGCGTGTTCTTCTGGGCGGTCGGGCTGCCCGGATGGTTGCCCCTGGCCTTGCTGGCGGGCATCACCGCCCAGTTCGTCCCGGTGATCGGCACCTACATCGGGGTGGCCGTGCCCATGATCGTCGCGCTGGCCGATCAACCGATCACGGCGGTGTGGATCGTCCTTTTCGCCATCGTCTACCAACAGATCGAGACGTACGTGCTCACCCCACATATTTCCCGTCGGACGATGGAGGTCAATCCCGCGATCGCCCTGGCCTCGGTGTTCGTCGGCGCCGCGATCTGGGGACCGATCGGCGCCATCATCGGCGTGCCGATCGCGGCGGTCGTGGTCTCGGTCATCCAGACCTACGGCCGTAGCTACGAACTCGTTCCCCATCTGGCCACCGCGGACCGCCTGGACGATGGCCTGGCCGCGGAGCCCGCTGACGCCCATCCCGCTGACGCCCATCCCGCTGACGCGCATCCCGTTGACGTCCATCCCGCTGACGTCCCGCCCGGTGACGCGCAGCCCGACGAGCCGCCATCGCCCGGCCGCGAACCGCCACCGGCACCCTCCGGCGCCGGATAACCGAACCCGACGGCCGTCTCAGGTTCCGCAGAACGTGCGGTAGGCGCCGAAGTCCGCCGGGGCCGGGTCGGCGTACCGCTCGAGCCCGGGCCGCGCGTCGTAGGGCGCCGTCACCGCGTCCAGCAGTCCGCCGACCAGGTCCAGGTCGCCGTCGGTCGCGGCCGCGAGCGCGGCCTCCACGAGGTGGTTGCGAGGGATGTACACCGGGTTCGTCCGGTCCATCACGTCGGCGTCCGGGTCCAGCGCGCGCCAGCGGTCCACCCACGAGTCGAACTTCGCGATGTCCAGGAACCTGCCGCGTGCGGGCTCGGCGTCGCCGCGGGCGGCCCTGCCGAGATCGCGGAAGAAGCCGGTGTAGTCCACCGAACTCTGTTGCAGCTGATCGAGCAGGTCGCTGACCAGCGTGCGGGCAACCGCGTCGCCGACGCCGTCCGGCAGGCCCAATTTGCGGTGCATGCCGGCGGTCCAGGCCGCGCCGTAGGTCGACGTGAAGACCTCCAGCGCGTCCGTCGCCAGTGCCGCCGCCTCCTGCTGATCGTCTGCGAGCAGCGGCAGCATGGCCTCGGCCAACCGGGCCAGGTTCCACTGCGCCACGATCGGCTGGTTGCCGTAGGCGTACCGGCCGCCGGTGTCGATCGAGCTGTACACGGTCGCCGGGTCGAACGCGTCCAGGAACGCGCACGGCCCGAAGTCGATGGTCTCCCCTGAGATCGTCATGTTGTCGGTGTTCATCACCCCATGCACGAACCCGACGAGCATCCACCGCGCCACCAGCAATGCCTGGACGCCGACGACCGCCTCGAACAGGGCCAGGTACGGCTGCTCGGCCCGGGCCGCATCGGGGTGGTGCCGGGCGATTGCGTGATCGGCGAGCCGGCGCAGCAGTTCTACGTCACCGATCCCCCGGGCGTACTGGAAGCTGCCGACCCGCAGGTGGCTACTCGCGATCCGGACGAGAACCGCGCCCGGCAGATCGGTCTCGCGAAACACCGGGGCCCCCGTGGCGAGGACGGCCAGCGAGCGAGTGGTGGGGATGCCCAGCGCATGCATCGCCTCGCTGACGACGTACTCGCGCAACATCGGGCCGACCGCGGCCAGGCCGTCGCCGCCACGGGCGAACGGTGTGCGGCCCGAACCCTTCAGATGCAGGTCCAACACCCGCCCGTGGTCATCGACGAGCTCGCCGAGCAGCAGCGCGCGCCCGTCCCCGAGCCGCGGGGAGTAGCCACCGAACTGATGCCCGGC
>DATDBV010000714.1:0-13931 GCA_036524715.1 Nakamurella sp.
CGGACCTGGTCGCCGACAACCAATACAGCGCGGGGGCCAACTCAAACCCCAAATCCCGCGCCGCACGCCCCCGCATCGGCTAAAGTTGACAGCGCCACCAAGTGGGGAAGTTCGACGAGCAACCCTGGGGAATTTGGGCGAGCGTCATCATCGTCGGTGTCCAGGCCGGTCAGCTCATCGAGGGGCACGATCAGTGGCGGGTCGCTGATGATCCGCCGGCGACCGTTGGTCACGGTGGTCAGCTTCCCGATGGCCTGCAGGCTGTCCCGGGCGTGCGCCTTCGTGAGCGCGGTTTCCGCCGCGTGCAGCCCTGCCTTCCGCTTCTTCGTTTCACGGCCGCCGAGCGTGGATTTGTATTCGGTCAGCGCCTCTTCGATGTTGAGGTGCGCGTACCAGACGGTCAGAATCGTTTGCGCGGCGAACGCCCGCATGGCCGTGTGGTAGCGTCCCACCGCCGTCAGGGTCACCTTCCGGCATTGCTGCGTGCTGAACTCGTTTTCCCGTCCTGCCACCACGAGGCTGGTGGCCAGCCGCTTGACGTCCCATTCGAAGGGGCCGGGCAGGGACTCATCGAAATCGTTGATGTCGAAGACCAGGCGACGTTCCGGCGAAGCGTATGCACCGAAATTCGAGAGGTGCGCATCGCCGCACAGCTGGGTGCGCAGGCCCGTTGTCGGGGTGGTGTGCAGGTCGGCGGCCATCACCAGCGCCGCGCCTCGGTAGAACGTGAACGGCGACACCACCATCCGGCCGTGGCGAATCGGCACCAGCTCCGGCACGCGGGACTTGGCCTGACCGAGCAACAACCCAACCGGATCCCGTGGAATCACGGACCGGAAATCGGTGTGCGCCTCCAACGGCACCTTCGCTCGTGCCGCCTTACCTACCGCCGCCCGCTGCTCACGGCTCGGAACGTTGGCACCAACGTCGCTGCGAATCGAGGACGAACCCGTCTTGCCGGCCATCGCAGGCACTTCCCTCTTGGTCGGGCTCCCGAGCTACCACCCGCCCGTCGTAGTCGGCGAGATCGAGTGTCGGCGGCGGCACCAATGCGTGTGTGGGGTGACCCCATTATCGGACAAAGCGGATGTGCAGTGCAAGGCGCCAGCGTCACCGCCACGGGCTTACCGTCAGGTGAAGCTGACCGCCACCAACCGGATCTGAGGTTGCAGTCATAGTGCTCGCTGATGGCCTTGCCAGGAGCAGGTCGGTCGCCCGAAGGCGGCTTCCGCGGGCCCGACCAGCTTCATGAGGTTCGGATGCGTCCCCGCGGCCAGCGACACGCCGGCGGGCGATCTCGTCGGGCGTCGCGCACTCCAAAGGCATCACGATGGACCCGGAGTGGCGGCGGGACATGACCGTCCCCGGCTTCGCCACCTGCGAGGACGAGGCCATCCGTTACCAGCTCCGACCCATGATCCGCGTTCGCATTGATGCGGATCGCAAGCCGATCCGAGTTGATCTTGAGCGTAGTCTCAGTTCTAGTCTCGTTCGGACGGGTCCGCCGCAGTCCGCCTACCGCCGCGGCGCGCTTGCGTGCAGGGCTAATGAAGGCGCTGACCCCCTCTGAACACCTGTACCCAGACCTCGAAAGCGTGCTCGCCATTCAGCGCTCCCGAGAGCGCACTGCGCCCCCTCGCCGCCGCGTCGACCAGCTTGGGGACAACCCCTCCTCGCAAAGTAGGCGGTCCACACTGCGGTCGGTCTGCCGAATCTGCCTCTTGCTGATCAAGGCGCCGCGCGAGCGCGGCGCCGCCGGCGCCGCGTGCCCTCTCCGTGCGGGCCTTGCGCCGGTCTTCTGTGGAGGGGGCGACGTCACGCAGGGGCGCCGAGCGGCGGGTGCTCCAGCACGCGGGGCTTGTACTCGACCAGCTGGATGCGGCCGTCGAAGGTCCGGTGCTCGATCATCTCGAGGGCGACGTCCGGGTAGCCGTCGTAGATGCGCTCTGCGCCCGTGGCCCCGGTGATCACCGGGAACATCACGACTCGGAAGCGGTCGACGAGTCCGGCCCGTAGCAGGGACCGGCACAGGCTGAGACTGCCGATCGTGCTGAGGAGCCCCGAGCCAGTCGACTTCATGGCGCGGACCGTCTCGACGGCGTCGTCGCGGACGAGCGTGGAGTTGGCCCACGTCAGTGGCTCCTCGAGCGAGGAGGAGAACACCACCTTGGACGCTTGCGTGAGCTCGTCGACGGACGCCACTTCTTCGGCCCTGAACTCGTCTTGGCCATTCGGGACCTCGCCGGCGGCGAAGCCCGACATCAGGCGGTAGGTGTTCGCTCCCATGAGGTAGGTGACCTCGGGCTGCTCGCCGAGCCAAGCGAGGTACTCCGGACCCTCGAGGCCCCAGAACCCGGGCCAGCCGTCTCCCGATGCGTGGCCGTCGAGGGAGGTGATGAAGTCGACGAGAAGCTCTGACATGGCGGTGTCCTTTCCTCGGGTGTCACGAGCTTGGACCGGCCGCGGGCCCACGAACTCATCGGGTCCGTTCGGTTGTTTCGATGAGTTGGCGGTTCTGGACCATGAATCAGTTCACAGCCCGTTTCGGAGGGCCACCGCGTCCCCTCTCCGGACCGGTTTCCGGCCTCCTCCGTGTGTCAAGGGCGCCTTCGGCGTCCTACGGATTCCGCTTCGTTCCACCCCTTGCCCCACTCCGCTCAGGCCTGAGATTGGCGCCTTACGAGGGCCACGGCCCTGGTGTCTGACGAGTTGCCTGACAACAGCCGCCTCCGACTGGCCATCTTCGCGGACATTCACGGAATCGCGCGCCGCGTGGCCACGCAAAGATATCCACCTGGCGCTGGC
Source organism: Nakamurella sp. (assembly GCA_036524715.1). Classification (GTDB taxonomy): domain Bacteria; phylum Actinomycetota; class Actinomycetes; order Mycobacteriales; family Nakamurellaceae; genus Nakamurella. The sequence continues at coordinate 2,806 of DATDBV010000714.1, forward strand.
CCTTGCATGGCTGACACGGAAGAGGTCACTGGTTCAATCCCAGTATCGCCCACCAGCATCACCGCAGCTCAGAGCGTATCCAGATGATCGTGACGCCGTCGGCGGCCGGGTTGAGCGACGAGGAATCCCCTGGTCAGCCGCTCCGATCCGCCAGGAACCGAGCCGCCAGGCGTTTGGGGGCCTTGACCAGCCAGGCCTCGGTGATCAACTCCTCGAGTTCGCCGACGTCGATCGCGCCGAGCCGGACCAGGACGGCCAGGTAGCCGTCGAAATGCGGCGTGGTGAAGTAGACGTCGGGACGGTCGGCGCACAGCGCGAACTTGACCCCTTCGTCGAGCACGTGAGCACCGAGAATCGGTCCCTGCGGCGCCGCCGAGCCCAATGCGGCCAGATCCGACTTGCGCAGGGGCCGCTCCCACACCACACCCTTGCCCCGCACCCGCCAGGCGAGGTCGCCGCGGGAAGTCACCTCGTCGGTCTCGGGCAGTTCCGCGACAATCCGCCGGACGTCATCCCAGGTCGCCATGCGGCCGACGGTAGACCGGAGCACCGACAGTGCACCTACATCCGTTTGCCGGCCAGCACCTTGCGTTGGACCTGCTTCTCGGCGACGAAGGAGACGAACGGGATGGTCCCGGCCACCAGCACCCACAGCGTGCCCAACGGGGACCAGCGGTCCTTGTAGGCCAGGTCGAAGGCGATGATCACGTAGCCGACGAACAGCGCGCCGTGGATCGGGCCCCAGATCGCCACGAACTGCGGCATGTCGAGGACGTACTTGAAAACCATCGTGGCGCACAACAACAGCAGTCCCCAGCCGACGATGAACGCGGCGATCTTGTACCGCTTGAACGCGGCCATGACCTTCGCCGACTTCGGCTTCGCGTCCCGCACGGGAACGGGGGTGGGGCTGTCGGTGATCTCACCGGCGGGGTCGACGGGCACGGCGGCGGTCCTCCTCGGCCAGGGCAGCCAGCGCCTGGTTGTACAGGGTCAGTTCGGGGTCGTCGGGATCTTCCTCGTCCACGGTAGCGACGCTCAGCAGGACGCCCTCGCTCGGCCTCTGGCGATCCCGGCCGGACAGCGTCGAACCTTCGTCGGCCGACGGCGCCGCTGACCCGTCCGAGTCCGTCGGCTGCGTCGCCGGGTCGATCTCGTCGAGCAGCTCGGTCAACTGAAGGTCGGCCTGCTCGTCGTCCTCGGCCTGCTTGATCTTCTCCAGTCTGAGGAACCGGATCCACATGTAGATGAAGGCCGCGGCGAACGCCGGCCACAGCGTCGAGTACCCGAGATTCTGCGCGGTGCCGTCGTACTCGTGTGCCCTTTCCCACTGCCACCAGCCCAACCGCAGGCAGGTCAGGGCCGCCGCGAGCACCAGCAGGTGCCCGGCGATCCAACCGGGCCGCAGGAAGCGACGGTCCACCCCATGACGGTACCGCCCACCGACCCGGCCGCGACGCCGCGGCCGGACGGACGGACGGTTCAACCGGTCAGACCCGGACTCGCCGGGGGCCAGGTCAGCAGCCGCAGGACGGCCCGAGTCCGCGGGCCGGTCACCGACCGCAGGCCGTCGACGACGTCGACGTCTCGGCGCAGGCCGCTGCGACCCGGGACGTCCAGCGGTACGGCGCCGCCGGCCACGTGGCGGCGGAACGACCCACTGCCGTATTCGGGTCGCAGTCCGGCGGCCGACCGGGCCGTCAGCAGGGTGGTCCCGGTCCCGGCGCGGTCCGCCACCACCGCCCGGGGATGCCGGGCGGCCACGGTCAGCGCATCGGTCAGCTCCCCCGGCGTCAACGACGGCAGATCGGCCGGCAGCACCGCCACCGGGCCGGGCGCGTCGGGTCCGAGCGCGGCCAGCCCGTCCAGAATGGCCGCGTTCAGTTCGTCGGTGTCGGTGACGAACACCTCGACGCCCGGCACGGCCGCCAGCGACTCCCCGTCCCGGGGAACCTCCACCACCACCATGGTCCGACCCACCGGGCCGGCGGCGGCCACTGCGGACACCGTGTCCTGCGCCATGATCACGGCCAGAGCCCGCCGCACCACCGGATCCAGCCGCATCCGGCTCTTGGCCCGGGCCAACGACTTGACCGGCACGATCACCGTCCACGATCCGCTGGTCATGGGGCCATTGTCACCGCCGACCCGGCCGAGCCGGCCCCGGGGTGGTCAGCTCGCCCGGACCCGGCTTCTTTCCACCTCGACGTCGAAGTCGGCCGGCGGGTAGTCCAACTCGAGTGCCTCGAACGTCTCCAGCAACAATGCCGCGACCGCCCAGTTCCGGTACCACTTGCGGTCGGACGGGATCACGAACCAGGGCGCGGCGTCGGTGTTGCAGCGGCCGACAGCCGCGGAGTAGGCCTGCTGGTAGGCATCCCAGTGGCCGCGTTCGTCGACGTCGCCTGCAGACGAGCAGCACGCTGCGCGGATCACCCGCGGTGCCCTGCGCGAACAGCATCTCCTGCCGCGCCGACAGCCGCTCCCCCAGCGCAACCATCGCATCGTCCGCCTCGGCCTTGGACTGCGGGCCGATCGGCGTGGCGTCCGTGCTGATGGCGGTAACGTCGACCGGGCCGGTCGGGGCACGGAACGCCTGGCCGGGCGAGCGGTCGTCGGACTTGTTCTTGGCCACAGCTCACCGTGCCACGTCGACGCCGGCCCAACCATCCACATGTCCGAATTCCATCCACATCCGGCCAATCGGCGTGGACCGCCGGCCGCCCGCAACCCAGGCTGGCCGCATGCGGACTACAGATGCGGACGACGAGATCGCCCGACCCGACCTACGACTGACCGATGGCAGGCCTGAGCCGGACGACGAGGTGGCCCCCACCGGAGAGCTCGACGAGCACCGGAGCCGGGCGGTGGCCGGTGCCGGCGACCTACCGGAGGGCGCGGTGCTCAGCCACGTCTCCGCCGTGTGCCTGCACGGGCTGCCGATCTGGGACGTCCCGCTGCTGCACGGGCCGGTCTGCGCCACCCGGTCCCGTCCGGGTGTGCCGATCAACCGTGTGCACCTGACGGTGCGGGTGGGTCGGCTGGACCCGGCCGAGATCACCCGGGTCGACGGTGTGCCCGTCACCGCGGTCGCCCGGACGCTGGTGGACCTGGGGCGGTGGGCCGATCTGCCGACCGCGGTGGTCTGTACGGATGCGGCGCTGCGCGACGGGCTGGTATCGCCCACCGACCTGCAGGAGGCGCTCGACCGGGCCTTCGGCATGCAGGGCGTGCCACGGGCCCGCATCTCGGTCGCGTTCGCGGACGGCCGGTCGCGCAGCGTCGCCGAGTCGCGGGCCCGGGTCGCGCAGCGCTGGCCCAGCCCGATCCCGCCGGCCTCGCGGTTCGGATCCGAACCGGACGATCCGTTCCCGGACGAGCGTCCCGGCCCCTATCCGGACGAGTGGTCCGCCCCGTACCTGCAGGAATGGGAAGAGTGGTGCGGCCCGCCCCGGAACCTGTGGTGACGCGCCGGGGCGACCGCTGGACCGGGCGCGGACCGGACCCGCCGTCGATACGCTGACCCCTTCGGCGCCCGGTCCGGCGCCGCCACGGAAAGGCGCAGCGATGACAGCTGTCGAATCCCACGACCCGCAGACTTACCTGGACCTGGACGAGCGCTGGTGCGCGCACAATTATCACCCGCTGCCGGTGGTGATCGCCTCGGCCGAGGGCGCCTGGGTGACGGACGTCGCCGGCAACAGGTACCTGGACATGCTCGCCGGGTACTCGGCGCTGAACTTCGGCCACCGCCATCCCGATCTGATCGCCGCCGCGGTGGAGCAGATGGGGCGGGTGACCCTGACCTCCCGCGCCTTCCACCACGACCTGCTCGGCCCGTTCTGCGCAGAGCTCGCCCAGCTGACCGGCACGCAGATGGTGCTGCCGATGAATTCCGGCGCCGAGGCGGTGGAGTCGGCAATCAAGGTGGCCCGCAAGTGGGCGTACGAAGTGAAGGGGGTGCCCGAGAATCGCGCGCAGATCGTCACCGCCGGCGGCAACTTCCACGGCCGCACCTTGACGATCGTGTCCTTCTCCGACGACCCGGTCGCGCACGACAACTACGGGCCCTACACGCCGGGCTTCGTGTCGGTGAAGTACGGCGACCTGGCCGCGCTCCAGGACGCGATCACCCCCGACACGGCCGCAGTGCTGCTCGAGCCGATTCAGGGCGAGGCCGGGGTGCTCGTACCGCCGGCCGGCTACCTGGCGGGCGTCCGGTCGGTGTGCGACGAGAACGACGTGCTGTTCATCGCCGACGAGATCCAGTCCGGGCTGGGCCGCACGGGTTCGACCCTGGCCCTGGACCAGGAAGGCGTGCGGGCCGATCTGTACACGTTGGGCAAGGCGCTGGGCGGCGGGATCATGCCGGTGTCCGCGGTGGTCGGCCGTCGCGACGTGCTCGGGGTGCTGCGGCCCGGCCAGCACGGCTCGACCTTCGGTGGCAATCCGCTGGCCTGCGCCATCGGCCGGGCGGTGATCGCCCTGCTGCGGACCGCCGAGATGCAGGCTCGTTCCACCGATCTCGGCGCGCATCTGCACGAGCGGCTGGGCTCGCTGGTCGGACGCGGGTTGGCCGAGGTTCGCGGCCGCGGCCTATGGGCCGGTGCCGAACTCGCGCCGCACATCGGCCTGGGCCGCCCGGTCAGCGAGGAGCTGGCCCGGCGCGGGATCCTGGTCAAGGAGACCCACGACACGACCCTGCGGTTCGCCCCGCCGATCGTCATCACCCGCGACGAGATCGACCGCGCCGTCGACACTCTCGCGGAAATCATCGCCTGAACGCACGCGACGGCGGGCGGGCGCCGTTCGGGCGCTCGGCTGTACTCCATTCGAGTGTGCAGAACACGCCCTTTTCGCCGGTTGAGAAGGGCGTGTCCTGCACACTCGGTGCCGGTCGGGGCCGATCAGCGCCGGTCAGCGCCGCCAGCCCGCGGCCACGAGCGCCTGCTCGATCCGCGCGAGGCACGTTGCCCGGTCCGCGAAGAACGCCCGGCCGGTGAGGCGCACCACCCGCCACCCCTCCGCGTCGAAGCGGTCGAGCCGCCCGATATCGCGGTCGTACTGCCGGGTATCGGTGCGGTGCTGGTCACCGTCGTACTCGACGACCACCTTGTACTTCCGGTAGACCATGTCCCCCCGGCCGAGGAAGGTCCCGTCCGCGGCGTAGACGTCGGGGTTGACCTCGGGTTCGGGCAGGCCCGCGTCGGCGATGGCCAATCGGACCAGGGTCTCGGGCCGCGATTCGGCTCCCGGCCGCACCAGTCCGACCGCCCGCCGCGCCCTCGTCTTGCCTCGCCCCCGGGATAGGTCCACCCGCTCGACCAGATCGGACAACGACACGTACGGGCGCTCGTCGCACGGATCGGCGAACCTCGGCACGAGCACCAATGCGTCGCCGACGGCGACGAGATCGTCGAGCGACAACTGCGCGGCAACCTGGCAGAACAGCGACGCGGCGTCGATCAGCGGGTACCCGCCCCGGCGGACGACCCTGATCAGCTGGTCGCTGACCCGATGACCGGCGACGGTCTTGCGGCGCGGCGACATCTGCGGCTGAAGACCGACACATGCAGCGGCTCGGACGGCGTCGGGCGCGGCAGCGGCAGCGGCCACAACCTGGCCGCGGTGAGGTGGCTGAAGAACGCCCAGGTGGCAGGACCAGTTCCAAGGCGTCGCACCGCCGCCGGAGCGCGGACAGCTCCTGATCCGAGCATTCGGCCTCGGGAAGGGTTGTCGCGGGCTCCCGCACACCGCGGAACGGCCGCTGCAGGTCCCACCGCGCAGCCGTTTGGGCGTCACGCCGCCGACCGACCCTGGCCGACTGTGAACGCGGCGGACGCGATCTCGGGCGGCAGGCTGCCGGGCGTGCGAACCACGGGGCAAGCCTGACCGATTCGGGCGGGCGTGCCGCTGAGTTATCCACAAAGGGCAGGCCGACCCCGATCGAGTGTGCAGAACACGCCCTTTCCGGCCGCGCAATAGGGCGTGTTGTGCACACTCGACCCGCGGGCGGGCGCGGGGCGGGCGCGGAGCGGGGGTCAGAGCGGGGTGGGCGGGGGCGGGCGCGGAGCGGAGCGGGTCAGGAGGCGGCGGCGTCCCGGGCCAGGGCCAGGATCCGGGAGGTGGCCCGCTTGTACTTCTTGCGGTACCCGCCGGCCAGCATCTCCGGGGTGAAGATCTCGTCCAGCGGCGCGCCGGAGGCCCGCACAGGAATAGAGCGGTCGTAGAGCCGGTCGATCAGCACCACCCAGCGCAGGGCGGCGGACTGATGGTCCAGCGGCCGCACCCCGCTCAGCTGCACCGACGTCACGCCGTCCACCAACCGCCCGTACCGGGACGGATGCAGCGTCTCGAGTTTGGCGGTGAGACCGGCGAACGTGTCCAGGCCGGCGCCCGGGGCCTCGGCGGCCACCGACAGCTCCGCGTCGGACATCGGCGGCGGCGCCGGCGCCAGGCCCTGGTGCCGGTAGTCCGGCCCGTCCACCCGCAGGGTCTGGAAACGCGCGGACAGCGCGTGGATCTCGCGGCGGAAGTCCTCGGCGGCGAACCGGCCCTCCCCCAGCTTGTCCGGCAGGGTGTTGGAGGTCGCCGCCAACGACACACCGGCGTCGCACAGCTCACCGAGCAGCCGGGTCATCAACATGGTGTCGCCGGGGTCGTCCAGCTCGAACTCGTCCACCGTGAGCAGCTTGTGCCCGGACAGCCGGCGGACCGTCTCGGCGAAGCCGAGCGCACCGACCAGGTGGGTGTATTCCACGAATGTCCCGTACGCCTTGGGCCCGGGGACCGCGTGCCAGAGCGAGGCCAGCAGGTGCGTCTTGCCGACGCCGAACCCGCCGTCCAGGTAGTACCCGCCGGCCGCTGCCGGGGCCGACCGCCGGAACAACCCGCGCTTGGGCGGTGCCGCGATCGTCTGCGCGAACGCCGACAGCGCGGTGACCGCGGCCTGCTGGCTCGGCTCATCCGGCGCGGGCCGGTAGGTCGAGAACCGCACCTCGTTGAACCGCGGCGGCGGCACCAGCCCGTCGATCAGCTCGTCCGCGTCGACGACGGGATCGCGGTCGACCAGGGCAATGGCGGGCATGAGGCACGAGCGTATCGGGACCGCACGTCGCGTCTGGTACGGATGGGGTGTGCGAGCGGACACACCCCCGACCTCCCGCGGCGTCGAGCGCCTGCCGGCCGGACCGGACCGTGACGACGAGCTCGCCGCGCTCTATGCCTGGCCGGAGCGCTCGGACCGGCCGACCGTCCGCGGCAACATGATTGCATCGCTGGACGGCGGCGCCGCCATCGACGGCCGGTCCGGGGGTCTTGGCAACGCGGCCGACCAGCACCTGTTCGCGGTGCTGCGGGACCTGGCCGACGTGATCCTGGTCGGCTCGGGCACGGTGCGGGCCGAGCGGTACGCCGGGATCCGGCTCGACGCCGACCGTCGCGACCGTCGACGCAGGTGGGGGCGGCCGCCGACGCCACCGCCGATCGCGGTGGTCACCGGCCGCGGCCTGGACGCGAGCCTGCCGCTGTTCACCGACTTCGAGACCCGGCCGATCGTGATCACCCCGCGCACGGCCGCCGCGAAGATCCCGGACTCGGCGGCGGCCCTGATCGCCGGGGAGCACGAGCTCGACCTGCCCGCCGCCATCCGGGAGCTGGCCGACCGCGGCTACCGAAGGATCCACTGCGAGGGCGGGCCCAGCCTGCTGGGCCAACTGATCGCGAACGGGCTGCTCGACGAGTGCTGCCTGACCCTCGCGCCGTTGCTGCTCGGGGCCGGTGCCGCCCGGCTGCTCCCGACGCACCTGGACGATCCCGTGGCCTGGTCGCCGATCAGCTTTCGGATCGCCGGGGCTCACCTGTTCGCCCGCTACCGCCGCGAACCGGCATGACCGGACGCCACCGGATCCTGCGGGCCGGGGTGACCACCGTCGCGCTCGCGCTGCTGGCCGGCTGCACCCTTGGTCCATCGCAGCGGCCCGATCTGGCCACCTACGGCGCCGGTCCGACCTCCGCGCCGACCACCGCCGCTCCCGGCACCGTGGTCGGGCCCGGCGGACCCGGGCAAAGCGCCGATGCGATCAGATGGCAGCGCTGTCCGGAGGTCCTGGACACCGACCCGACGACCGGTCAACAGTTCGAGGTCGACTGCGCCTCGGTGATCACCGACGGGTCGGCGGTCGGCTCGACCGGGCGGCGCGCCATCGAGGTCGCGCGGGCGCGCGCGGCGGGCGTCGCGCAGGACGCGCCGGTGCTGGTGGTGCTCGACGGTCCGCCCGGCCAGCACGGCCGCACCGACGTCGCCGCCGTCGCGGCCGGGCTGTCCCAGGCGGTCCGCCAGCATTTCGCCGTGATCACCGTCGACCTGGCCGGCAGCGGCGAGGCCGACCCGATCGACTGCCTGTCCCGCTACGACCTCGGCAGCCTGAGCAGCCTCGGCGCCGATCCCACCGAACCGGCCGCGGCGCAGGCGCTGGCCGAGGTGACCCGCTCCATCACCTTCGAGTGCACCGACGTCGGCGGGCCCGACCTGCCGCTGGTGAACAGCACGGAGGCGGCCGACGACCTGGATCACCTCCGGGACGCGTTGGGGACCCAGCGGCTGACCGTGCTGGGACGTGGAAACGGGGCCACCCTGGCCGCCGTGTACGCAGATCGCTATCCAGGTCGGGTGCAGGCGGCCGTGCTGGACGCGCCGGCGAACCCGCTGGACGCGGCTGACGCCCGGGCCAAGGCGGTCGCGGTGGCGCTGGAGAAGTCCCTGGACAACTTCGCCGCCGCCTGCCCGACCTTCCCGGGCGGCTGTCCGCTCGGCGATGATCCGCGCGCCGCCATCGAACGGACGGTTGCGCAGCTCGACGGATCCAACAGACCGGGCAGCGGACGAGCCACCGGCGGATCGGTCCTGCTGACGCTGCAGCTCCGGCTGGGCTACCCGGCCGGCTGGCCCGAACTCGCGACGGCCGCAGCCGCGGTCGGAGCTGGCGACACGTCCCCGCTGATGACCATGCTGAGCGGGGCCCTTGGCCTGTCCGACAACCAGCCATGGGTGAACCCGGCCCTGATCTACGCCTGCAACGACACCGTGCTCCGCCTCACCCCCGACCAGCTCGCCGCGGCGATTCAGGACGTGCGACCGCAAGCTCCGCTGTTCGGGCCCTTCACGCTCGGCCTGCTCGGGCTGTGCGGATCATGGCCGGCGCCGGAGAGCGCCCTCGGCGCGGTCAAGGCCAACGGCGCACCGCCGATCCTGGTGCTCGGCGCCGTCGACGACCCCGTCGCCCCGCACGAGTCGGTCCGGGCGCTGGCCGGCCAGTTGTCGTCGGCGACGCTGGTCAGCTGGCAGTCGGGCCGGCACGGCAGCTACCCGTCGAGCACCTGCGCCACCGCGGCGGTCGAGGCCTACCTGCTCCGGGGACAGCTGCCCGCGGTCGGCGCCCTCTGCCCGCCCTGAGCCCTTGATTGCGCCGGACCCGGCGTGGTTTCGGTGCGCTGTCGGTGCCCCGTCGTAGGGTCGCGGGCATGACGGGGTCGATGACCGCGGCCGGGCCGGCCGCCTTCCGCCGAGCGGTTGCCCGGCTGGACGTCGCCCAGCTGCGCACCGAGATCGAGATCGGCCCGCTGCCGGCGCCGGCGCGCCTGGCTCCGTACAGCCATGCCGTGTCCGCGGCCGTGTACCCGCCCGGAGCGGAGGAGGAATCCGCGTCCGGTCGGCTTGTGCTGCTCTTCGACCCCGACGGAGTGCCGGCCTGGGGCGGCGAACTGCGGATCGTGGCGTTCGCCACATGCGAACTGGACACCGACATCGCCCAGGACCCGCTGCTGCCCGAGGTGGCGTGGAGCTGGCTGACCGAGGCGCTGGACGCCAGCGGGGCCGGTTGCACCGCGCTCGGCGGAACCGTCACCGCCACGTCCTCCACCCGGTTCGGCGACATAGCCGGGCCGCAACGCGCGGACGACCTGGAGATGCGGGCATCGTGGACCGCGGACGAGCGCACCGACCTCCACCTGCAGGCGTTCGCGAGCTTCCTCGCCGCGGCGGCAGGCCTTCCGCCCGAAGGCGTGACATTACTGCAAAGGGCCGATCCGTTCGCGCTGCGCACAGACCGATACGATTCGTGACGGTTGGTCGTAATGGGTGCTTGACCACGGACGGCGGAAGGGCGGACACTATGGGTGACAACGGAGCGCGCTGCCCGCACGGGGCCGAGCCGATCATTTGACTCGACGGTCCGCGGTCGAAGCCGGACAATCGGAATGCCGAGGGGCTGCGTGGCAGGGTGGGAGGACGTCCGGTGACCAATGCTTCATTACCCGCTGGGTCAGGATCCATGGGGATCCTGGCCGCGGATCGAAGCGCCGGCCCTGGTCAGGTTGACCAGGGCGTGCTGCTGCCCACCCAGCGTGCGCCGGCAGCGGCGGTGCCGCGCTCGAGCCTGCGCGCCGCCACCGTCCTCCTGGTCGATCCCGACCGGGCCACCCGGGAGCCGTTGAAGGCGAGCCTTGCGGACGTGGGTGTCGGCCGGGTGATCGAGGCGCCGTCGGCCGCCGCGGCCGAGGAGATCCTCGGGCGTCAGATCATCGGCGACCTCGCCCTGGTCAGCCTTCAATTGGGCGCGGACGCGGTCCGCCTGGTGCACCTGCTGCGCGACGCCGGTTGGCCGCGCACCATCGCCCTGGCCCCGACCGCCGACATCGGACCGGTGATCGACGCGGTCGGTTCCGGTGTCAGCGGTGTACTGATCGGCCGGCGCGCGAACCCATCGGCGGCGGCGATCCCGGCCACCATCCACGACCTGTCGAGCCGGGAGATCGAGGTCATCCGGCTGGTCGCCGATGGCCGGTCCAACAAATGGATCGGCGAGCAGCTTTCGCTGTCGGCGCTCACCGTGAAGAGCCACCTCGCGCGCATCGGCCGCAAACTGGGCACCGGCGACCGAGCCCACATGGTCGCCCTGGCGATGCGGGCCGGCGTCATCGCCTGAACACCATCGCCTGAACACCACCCCCGAACGCCACCGCCCGAACCACCCGAACACCATCGCCTGAACAGCACCGCAGAACCGAACACAACGGACCGGAACCGGACGGTCTTCCCGACACATTCCGTCACGGCGCGATAGGTT
>DATDBV010000715.1:0-3342 GCA_036524715.1 Nakamurella sp.
CATCACAGGATGTGACACGCTGGAACACGTGGCGACAGCGAAAGCGGCGAAGGCGGAACGCCTGCTGAACCTGGTGATCGCCCTGCTGAATGCGCCGACCTTTCGGTCCGCGGCCTGGATCCGGCGGAAGGTGGCCGGCTACGCCGACGCTCCCACCGAGGAAGCCTTCCTGCGGACGTTCGAGCGCGACAAGAAGGAACTGCGGGAACTGGGCATCCCCCTGCAGACGCCGCCCAACGGCGGCGACGGGTACCGGATCCCGCGGACCGAGTTCGCGCTGCCGCCGCTGTCGTTCACCGCCGCCGAGACCGCCGCGTTGGCGCTGGCCGGGCGGCTGTGGGAGACCACCGCACTGGGGGCGGCCGGGTCGGGGGCGCTGCGCAAGATCCGGGACGCCGACGCCGCGGATCACCCCGACGCCGGGGCCGGCGACCCCGGTGAGCCGGCCGACGGCGGATCGGCGGTCACTCTCCTGCAGCCGCGCGTCCGGACGTCGGACCCGTCGTTCGAGCCGATGCTCGACGCGGTCCGGGCGCGGCGGGCCGTCGAGTTCGATTACCGCAAGGAGCCGGGCGAACCCGCGCAGGGGCGTCGGTTGCAGCCGTGGGGGCTGGTTTCGTTCCGTGGTCGGTGGTATGTGATCGGGCACGACGAGGTTCGCGAGGATCGGCGAACGTTCCGGCTGTCCAGGATCGCCGGCGCCGTGCGGCCCGTCGGCCGCGCCGTGGTCCGGCCCCCCGACGGCCTCGACCTGCTCGCCGCGGTGGCCGCCTCGGTGCGGCGCCCGGTCACCGACCGCCGGGCAACCGTGCGTATCCGGACCGGCGTGGGTGCGGGCCTGCGGCGCGGCGCGGTCGCGGTCACCCCGATCGACGGCAGGCCGGGGTGGGACAGGGCGCGGATCCCGATGGGGCCGCTCTGGGAAACCGCACGGCAGATCGCCGGGCTCGGCCCGGACGTCGTCGTGGAGGAACCGGGCGACCTCGTAGACGCTACGGTGGCCCTGCTCACCGGCACGCTGCGGGCCATGCGCGCCCACGTCGGAGCCGCCGTTCCGGCGACCGATCAGGACGTCGCCCTGGCCTTCGACGAGTTGGATGCGCCGTGAGTATCGCGAACGAGAACGCGCAGGTGCGGCTGGCCCGCATGCTCTCCCTGGTGCCCTACATCACCCGACGGCCGGGGGTGAGCATCGCCGAGCTGGCCCGCGAGTTCACCGTCAGCCGCGAGCAGATCAGCGCCGATCTGGACCTGCTGATGGTGTGCGGACTGCCCGGCTACTACCCGGACGACCTGATCGACGTCGTGCTCGACGACGACGGCGGCACGGTGGCGATCACCTTCGATGCCGGCATCGAGCGTCCGGTCCGGCTGACCGCCGACGAGGCGCAGGCGCTGCTGGTGGCGCTGCGGGCGCTCGCCGAGACCCCCGGTCTGGTCGAGACCGGCGCGGTCACCTCCGCGCTGGCCAAACTCGAGCAGCTCGATCGGCAGGCCGCCGAGTCGACCGAGGCGGTCCGGGTGGTGCCCGCCGACCCCGCACCGCAGCTGGGTACGGTGCGCGACGCGCTCGACCGGTCCCGCCGGCTCTGGATGCGCTACTACACCGCCTCCCGCGACACGGTCACCCAACGCACCGTCGATCCCCTGCGGATCCTGGTCACCGACGGCCACGCCTACCTGGAGGCGTACTGCCACCTGGCCCGGGCCGTCCGGCATTTCCGGATCGACCGGATCGAGGCGGCCCGCGTGCTGGAGGAAGCGGCCCAGGGCAGCCTGTGGGTCGACTCCGACGTTCCCGACCGGATCTTCCATCCGGACCGGGCCGTTCCCCCGGTCGAGGTCACGCTGACCGGCGGGGCGCGCTGGGTGGCCGAGTACTACCCGGTCGAGACGGTCACCCCGCTGCCGCCGCCGCAGACCGGGGTGACGGTCACCCTGCACGCGGGCAACGACGACTGGCTGACCAGGCTCGTCCTGTCCCTTGGCGGCGAGGCCGTGGTCACCAACCGGCCCGAGGTGACCGAACTGGTCGCCCGCCGGGCCGAGCAGGCATTGGCCGCCTACGGCCGGGCCTGACCGCGTCGCCGCGCCGGCGGCCCGCAGGCGGTCGGGCCCGATCGTCCGGTCCGGAGGTTGCCGCGCGGACCGGCCCGGTGCCAGCGTCGCGGCATGCGCACACCGACCCGTTACGAGGATCTGACCAGGCGGCAGCGGACGAGGATGGCCACCGTCCTGGTTCTCCGGTCCGTGTGCACGGCCACGGTCCTGTTCGTGGGCTATTTCGTGCTGCCGCTGCGCCGCCCGGCCGGCACCGGCATCGTCGTGCTGGTGGTCGGCGTGCTGGTGCTGGCCCTGGTCCTCACCTGGCAGATCAGGGCGATCGTCGGTTCGCCGTTCCCGCGACTGCGGGCGTTCGAGACGCTGACCATCGGCGTGCCGCTGCTGCTGATCATCTTCGCCACCGCCTACTACGTGATCTCGACGGGTGATCCGGGCACCTTCTCGCAGCAGGTGGACAAGGTCGGCGCGCTGTACTTCACGATCACCGTGTTCGCCACCGTCGGTTTCGGTGAAATCACCCCGGTGGGTGACCTGCCCCGCATCCTGGTCAGCCTGCAGATGATGGTGGATCTGCTGGTGTTCGGTCTGGTCGCCAAACTGATCTTCGGGGCGGTCGAGACGAACCTGCGTCGGCGGGCAGCCGAGCCCGGTGACGCCGGAGCGGACCCATCCGCTCCGTAGGATCGGAACGAATGCACCGGTAGCGGCGGACGCAGCGTGTCGCGGGACGGGAGGTGGGGCCGTGCGAGTGTTCGGCCGGCCACTGCCGAGCCTGCGACTGCGCCGGGGCAAACCACCGAAGGCACCGGACGGCACCATGCCGCTGATGGAGCACCTGCACGAACTCCGCCGCAGGCTGTTCATCGCAACCCTCGCCATCGGTCTCGGCACCGTGGTCGGCTTCATCTGGTTCGGCAACGGCATCCCGGCGATCGGGCTGCCCAGCCTGTCCGAGATCCTGACGGCGCCCTACTGCGCGGTGCCGGCCAGTGAGCGGGTCACCTTCGGCGACGACGAGTCGTGCAAGCTGCTGGCCACCGGCCCATTTTCCGCCCTGGAGCTGCAGCTCAAGTCCGCGCTGATCGCCGGGGTGGTGCTGTCGGTACCGGTGTGGCTGTACCAGCTCTGGGCATTCGTCACGCCGGCCCTCTACAGCCAGGAACGCAGGTACGCGGTCATCTTCGTCAGTGCCGGCGCCGCGCTGTTCGTGGCCGGCGCCGTCCTGGCGTACGTGGTCATCCGCGAGGGTCTGACCGTGCTGCTCGGCTTCGGCGGCGA
>DATDBV010000716.1:0-5819 GCA_036524715.1 Nakamurella sp.
GGAGGGCTTGGTCGCGCACATCTTCGATCGGGGGGTGTCGACGGCGTCGTCGACCGGCATCGGGCTGGGCCTGGCCCGGGCGTTCGTCGAGGCCGACGGCGGGCGCCTGGAGTTGCGACGGGCCGTGCCGCCGACATTTGCGATCTTCCTGACGGTCAGCACCGCGGCGCCGGATCTCGAGGCGGACGCGGCGCCAGATGTCCCGGCCCCGGCGAGCGTGCCCAGCACCCAATGAGGGGGTGGCTTGACAACCGAACGGATCTGATTCCTTCGGGGACGTCAGCCGATGAACCATAGGCCGCAGTGGCTCACGTCAAGACAACTACGAGCCGTTCGACGACGCCTCACCGATGTCGGCCCAGTTCGACCGATCCGGGTACGAGGCCGCTCTGGTCGCCCACTGCTTGCGGGGGGGGCGCGGCGACCTGCCGGCCCGCCCCCGGCGGGCTCTGCGCCGCGCCGGCCAGCCGACGCCGGGCGTTGTCCCGCGACCAGCCGGTCACGGACACCACCTCATCCAGGATCCGGCCCTTCGTCCGCATGTCCGCGGCCCTGAACGCCCGGGCGTACCGGCGGTGAACTCGGCACGAGACATCAACGAAACCACTCCGCGTGCCCCAGCACGCTCGGTGCTACACGGGCATTCCTACGTGAGGCACGGAGAGCGTTTCGCGGGCAGTTTTCGTGAGGCTCGCCGTAGGCGTGACAGCCCGCCACGCTGTCGCCTACACTCGGTGGTGCCTGTTGCGTTGAGCTTCAGGAAGTGAGCCCGGTAGCCGTCCGGACGGTCGGTGAGCCGGGCTTCGCGTTTTCCAGAGGCTAGATCGGGCGGACCTCGGTGACGAGAGGTTGGACGCGGTCGCGCCACAGACCACCTTTGGCCCAGCACCAGGCGATCGCGTCGGGCACGGCCGAGAGCAACTCGTGTTCGGCGCGGCGGTGCTCGTATCGCAGCGTGTCGCGGCACCCAACGTCGCGGGTGATCTCGATGAGGCGCTGGCGGTCCCACCACAGCAGGGAGTCGTCCTGTTCGACGACGAGCATGTGGTGGCCGGCGGCCACGACGTCGGTGACCACCGCCCGAAGGCAGGCCTCGCGCGCGACGAGTTCGTGATGCCTGGGTCGTCCGGCGTTGTAGATGGTTGCGGTCGCGCCGGCCACGGTGATGGCGTCGATAATCGCGCTACGTCGAGCGTCGCTTTCCTTCTTCATGTGCAGCCGCCGCTGGCCGGGCATGACGAGTGCACGCAGCGCGCGGCGGGCGGCGGCGAGGTCGCTGGGCATGACGACGGCGGCCACGAAGCATGTAATCGCGCTGTTTCGATTCGTCGACGAAGACGTGGCCGGTCACGCACGGGCCGCAGGACGGTGGGTGTGATTCAGGCGTGCGGCCGACCGGCGCCGGGAGCGTACTCGGCGGGATCGGACCGCAGGGGCTGCGAGGGGATCCGCTCCGACGCCGGCGCCTCGACCGCAGCCTGGGCGGCCGCCTCGGCGGCCACGATCTCCGGGTGCGGGGTCAGCTCTTCCGGGAACACCCACTTGCGGTAGGCCCAGAAACGGAATGCCATGCCCAGCCCGGTGCCGATGATGTTCGCCGAGACGAAGTTGGCGATCGTGACCGTCAGCGCCGAGTACGACCCCGGCTGAATGCCGATGACGTACTGCGAGATGGCCAGCGGAACCAGGTTCAATGCAAGCGCTATGCCGTTCACGACGAAGAACAGCATCGCCTCGTGGTGCCGTTCCCGGCCTCCGCGACTGTTGAACGACCATTCCCGGTTCAGAACGTAGCTCAGAATTGTCGCGACAATGACCGCGAGGCCCTTGGCGGTGACGACCTTTTCGGACAGGACGGTGTGCGAGAGCAGGGTGAAGAGTCCGACGTCGACGACATACGTGGTGCCCCCGACGACCAGGAACTTCGCCAGTTCCCGGTACTTGACAGGCAGGCGCTGTCTGACGGTTTCGATGATGGCCACGGGATGAGTCTACGGTGTGACACCGCGTAGTCCCACGGCCCGCGCCGCAATGGAGAAAAACCTCTCAGCGACGCAACCAATGGGCTGAGTCAAATCCAGGTAAAGGGGATGTTCAAGCCCGGGTAAATTCTGGCGAAACGTCGTGCCGAGCCCGGAAAATGCCTGCAAAGCAGGTGTCATAAATGTACCCGGTGCGACGGCGCGGTCGGACAGGCGCGCCGATCAGGGGCCGGCCGTCTGCGTGCCGCCGGTGGTGTCGGTGGGTTGATCGGCCGTGGCGTCATCCTTGCGCACCGCCGGCTGTTCGGTGGCCGGCACCGTACCCGCCGGGGGTGCCCCGCCCTGGACGCGCAGGTCGAGTTGCACCGACGCATCGGTCGTCGAGATGATCACGGGTCCGCCCTCGGCGTCGATCTCGGCGATCACGGTGATCAGGACCGTCACCGAGTCCCCGGCGGCAATCTCCGGCAGGGTGCACGATTGCGCGCCCTCGCTGGCGAGGCGGTCGTCCACGCTGATCGAGGCGACTCCGACGCCCGCCGGGAGGGACACCCGGACGGCCTGGGCCGCGGACGGTACGCCGCCCTCGTTGCGGACCTGCACGGTCAACGTTCCGGTCCCGTCGGCCGAGGGCTGCTCGAGCATCGCCGCACCGGTGAGGGACAGGAGCGCCGGCGCCGGCTCCGAGGTGGTGCCGGCCGTGGTCGCCGCTTCCTCGGCTGTCGTCGCTCCGGTAAGGGTCGGTTCACCGGTGCCGGTCGTCCCTGTCGGCTCCGCGTCGGCGACCGTCTCGGTGCTCGGCGGGACATCGGTGGTCGGGACGTCGGCGGTCGGCGGTACGTCGGTGGCTGGCGGTACGTCGGTTGTCGAGGGGACGTCGGTCGTCGGGGGTACGTCGGTCGCTGGCGGGAGATCCGTCCTCTCGGCTGATCCGGTGGTTGGCCGGAGTTCCGTCGTCTGGGCTGATCCGGTTGGCGGGACGTCGTTGGCTGGCGGGAGATCCGGCGTCTCGGCAGATCCGGTGGTCGGGTCGAGAGTCGGATCAGTCGTCGGGGAGTCCGTCGGTGTCGGTGTCGGTGTCGGTTTGGTCGGTGTGGGTGTCGGGGAGGCGCTGGTCGTCGCCGGCGGGGCGGTGGAGGTGGCCGTCGCCGTGCCGGTCGGCTCGCCGCCGCCGACTGTCGCGGACCGGGTGGTGCCGTCGATGGTCACCGCGACGGTCGCCGGGGCGACGATTCTCGGTACGACGACGTAGATGGACAGGTCGACGTACTCCTGAGGTTCGAGGGCCGGGATGATGCACGAAGAGAACACGCCGCAGTAGTCGAAAGTCGACCCTGGCCCTCGAATCTCGACCAGTTGGCCGAGGACGAGCGGACTGGAGAAGGCGAACCCGATCGGTCGGGACCCGATGGCCGCGTTCGTCGGATTGCTGACGCGAAGCTCAAGGGTCGCCAGGGACCCGTTGTAGCGGTCGACGGTCAGCTCGGAGAGCTGCAATGCCGCGCCGACCACGGTCAACTCCTCGCCGTTGGCGTCCCGCAGGGGCACGGGCATCCCCGCGGCGTCCGTCGCCTCGATCGGCAGCGGACCGGTCGGCAGGGACGCGTCGATGGTCACCGTGACCGGGAAGCTGTTGGCGGGGCAGATCAGCGTTCCGCCGCCGGTCCCGCAGCCGCGCAGGGTCACGCGACTGTCGGTGGATTTCAGCGTCACCGCCCCGGAGGAGTCCCCGATCCGCTGCACGGTCAGATTGAGCTCAGGCGAGGTGCCGGCGGGGTAGGGCCCGGCCGGCGACGCGATCACGCGGGACGCCGCCTGGGCGATCTCGAAGGTCCGGCTCTTCTTCTGCCCGAGCAGCTCCGTCGTCACCGTGTAGGTGCCCGGTTTGGTGGCCGCCGGCGCCGAAACGGTCACTACGACGGTGACCGACGGCTTGACCGGCACCGGCGGGAGCGCGCAGCCCTTCTCGGTGCAGATCGAGGTGCCGCCCACGGTGACTGCGTCGACCACGAGGCCGGGGGCGGACACCGTCACCGGGACCTCGTTGGAGGAGGGCAGGTCCCCGGAATTGCTCACGGTCAGCGAGAAACGTCCCTGGCCGCCCTGGACCGGCTGGACGTTCATGGTCAGCTCGGACACGCTGAGCTGCGCCGCGCCGAGCACGGTGAACGGGCCGACGTCGAAGGTTCGTCCGCCCTCGTCCTTGACGGACAGGGTGAGCGACCCGGGCGCGCGCTTCTCGGACACCGTGACGATCAGCTTGATGGTGCCGTCCCCGCCGATCGGGCACGACCCACCGTCACCGCAGGTCACGGTGACCGCCGGATCGTCGGAGGTGACGGTGATGGAGCCGAGGTCCAGGCCATCGGCGGCCGGGCTGGCGGCAAGGACCACGGTCTGCGCAGTGCCGTCGGCCGGCAGCGTGGTGCGGTCCGCGGTGAACCCGGTGATGCCGGCGTTCACCGTCACCGGGACGGGGACCGGTTTCTGGTCGGCCAGGGTGACCAGGGCATCGCCCCCGGCCGCGCCGGGCGTGGCGTCGAAGAAGAACGTGACCTGCTGGTCTGTCCCGCGATCGATCGGCGGCAGGGTGCAGTCTGCCGCGATGGCCGCCGTCGGGGCCGCGACGGCCAGCGCGGCCTGGGTGGCACCGTTGCAATCGGTGCCCGGGATGTCCGTGCCGGTCAGAGTCAGGCCCTTGGGCAGGGTCACGGAGATCGACTCGCCGCCCGGCGAGGTGCTGCCACCGCTGTTGTTCACCGTGACGGACAGCGACCCGCCGCCGCCCGCGTGGACCGAAACACCACCGGGCACGTCCAGCCGGAGGTCCGCCGGCCCCGGGGCCACGACGGTCAGCGGGGTCACGTCCAGCGTCCGTAGCCCGGCGTCCTGCGCGGTCAGGGCAAGCGGGCCGGGGGTGGTGCCGACGGCCACGGTTATGCCGACCGCGAAGGTGGGTCCGGTGCAGGTGACGCTGGGGCCCCGCTCATCGCAGGCCGTGAGCGTAACGCCCTTCGGCGCGATGAGGGTGACCGGGCCGGGGTCGGTCAGCTCGCTGACCACGGTGACGGTGAGGGTAGACGTGGATCCGTCGGCGATCAGGTCGTCGTCGGGGGTGATGTGGACGCGCTGGATGCCCGAGGCCACCGGCACCTGGAGTTTGTCGGTGGTCAGGTCACCGACCTGCAGTGCCAGTGTGGCCGGGTCGCGCACGGTGGGCGCGACGTCGACGGTGACGGTGACCTCGACCGATCCGCCGGCCGGAACGATGCAGTCGCCCTCGCAGCTCGGGGTGACGCCGGTGACGATGACGCCCTCCGGCCCGATGAGCGTGACCGAACCGAGCGAGGCGTCGACCCCGCCTCCGTTGGTCACGGTGAGGGT
This sequence comes from Nakamurella sp., assembly GCA_036524715.1. Taxonomy (GTDB): domain Bacteria; phylum Actinomycetota; class Actinomycetes; order Mycobacteriales; family Nakamurellaceae; genus Nakamurella. The sequence goes on from DATDBV010000716.1 coordinate 5,367, forward strand.
GAGCGCGCCGGTCCCGCCGGCCACCAGCGGCTCCGCGACGCTCAGGTCGGACAGGCTCAGGGACGCCGGGGCGAGGACGGTGAGTTCGGCAAAGTTGTTCTCGATGGTCCGGCCGCCCTGGTCGACGCTGCCGATGTCGAGCGGACCCGCCGTCGTGGTGGTGACCTGCAGCCGGAGTGCCCCGTCGTCGAATCCGCAGGTGGCAGTGTCGGAGGGTTCGCCGCCGCAGGAGATTGCGATGCCCGGCCCGGCGTCGAACCGGACCTGCCCGAGGTCGGTGACAGACTCGTCCGCGGGGTTGGCGGTGACCGTGACCGGGTGCGGTGTGCCGTCGGCGACCAGCGGATCGGCGGTCGCGACGAGCTCGGCGATCCCGGCCCGCACGGTGAGTGTGACCGGAATGCTGACCAGCGGTTCGGGGCCGGGCAGGCTGATCGTCGCCTCGCCGCCGGT
>DATDBV010000717.1:0-2056 GCA_036524715.1 Nakamurella sp.
CGGCATGGGTGTGGTCTGGGAGGGTCGGGACGAGCTGCTGGGGCGCCGGGTCGCGGTGAAACAGGTACTCCTCCAGCCGGGACTGAGCGAGGCCGAGGCCCTGCTCGCGCGGAACCGGGTGATTCGGGAGGCGCGGATCACGGCGCGCCTGCACCACCCCCATGCGGTGACCATCTACGACGTGGTCGATGACGGCGACTACCCCTGCCTGATCATGCAGTTCGTGCCTTCGAACAGCCTCAACGGGCTGCTTCTGGACCGCGGGACGCTGCCGACCCCGGAGGTGGGCCGGATCGGCGCCGACCTCGCTGCTGCCTTGCAGGCCGCGCACCAGGTCGGCATCGTGCACCGCGACGTCAAGCCCGGCAACGTGCTGATCACCGACGACGGCTCGGCCAAGCTCACCGACTTCGGCATCTCGCATGCGACCGGTGACGTGACGCTGACCTCGACCGGGATGGTGTCGGGAACGCCCGCGTACCTTGCGCCCGAGGTGGCGCGGGGCGGCACGTCGGGTTTCGCCGCCGATGTGTTCTCCCTCGGGGCGACGATGTACGCCTCGCTGGAGGGGACACCGCCGTTCGGCCTCGAGCCCAACCCGATGGCGGTCCTGTACCGGGTTGCGACCGGCCAGATCATTCCGCCGCGCCGCTCCGGATCGTTGACCCCGCTGCTGCTCCACATGATGGCGCCGGAGCCCGCCGACCGACCGACCATGGCCGAGGTGTCGCGAACGCTGTCCCCACCCACCATCGAATCCCCGCCGCCTGCTGCGCGCCCGATGGCCCCGCTGCGGCCGCCGGCCCAGGACGTCTCGGTGCGGACGCTCCCGGTATCCCGGCCCGACCTGACGGCCGCGAAACTCACCACCTCGGAACCCGGCATCGCCGAACCGACGAGCGTCCGAACCGCAGCCCTGGCAGAGCCGATGAACTCGACGCACACCAAGGTGCCGGAGCCCGCCGACACACCGGCCGACACACCGCGGCGGCGACGCTCGTTGACCGCCGTGGTCGCGGTGGCGGCAGTCGCCCTGGCCACGGCGTTGGTGACGGGATACCTGCTGTTCATCGGCGGCGATGGCGGTCAGGGGACGGCCAACACCGCGGCGCAGAACCAGGCCGCAGCAGCGTCGGCATCCCAAGGCCCGTCGACGGCAGCGGTCACGGATCAGCCGCTCGAGTCCCAGGTGGCGCAGTCCACGGCCGCGAGCGCGTCGGACCCCGCGGTCGAACTGGCCGCTGCGGTGACCGACTACTACGCCCTGATGCCGGCCAACACGGAGGCAGGCTGGGCGCGGTTGACGCCGGGCTTCCAATCCGGCATCGCGCAGAACCGGGCGTACTACAACTCGTTCTGGGGTGGCATCAACCGGGTCGTCGCCAGTGAGGTCACCGGCACCGCGCCGGACACGGTCGAGGCCACCATCACCTACTACTTCACCGGCGGCAACGTGTCGGTGGAGCGCACCGCCTACCGGCTCGTTCAGGACGGCGGCGAATGGAAGATCGACAGCTCGTCGGTGCTGAGCAGCCGGGTCGGTTGAGCGACGCTTGCCGAGCACCCAGCGGGGGCGCCGAGCCTGCGAGGCGTCTCGCTCGCCGGGTCGGTTGAGCGAGGCTTCCGCTCGTCAGCTCGCGGCCGGCTTGTGCAGCACCGCGCCGCTCGGGGTGATGCGCACGTCGTCACTGAAGCACTCGGCGTTGCCGTCCACGATCAACGAGAAGCCCGCCTCCCGCGGCGGCCACACGAGCGTCACCGCCGGGTTCGCCCGGACGTTGGCCAGCGACCCACGCCCCGGACCGGCGACCACCAGCGCACCGTCCACCAGCGCCGGCCGCACCGACACCACCTTCACCCGAGCCGTCGACGGGTCCACGGTCAGCAGGTAACCGGCGTCGAAGTCGGCCAAAATGCGTTGCAGATCATCGAGCTGCACCTGAATGCTCACGACGCCGAGGCTAACGCCCCGAGCCGCTGACGCCACCGACACCACCGATGACGCCACATGACAGCGCCGTGTGCGCCGGATGTCAGTGCCCCGGGGCAGGCTGGT
>DATDBV010000718.1:0-2445 GCA_036524715.1 Nakamurella sp.
GGTCGGGTGGTCATCCTGGGCCGGACCGGCCGCAACGTGGGCGCCGGCATGAGCGGTGGCATCGCCTACCTGCTCGACCCGGAGCCGGCCAAGGTCAACCCCGAACTGGTGGACCTGGAGGCGCTGGACATCGACGAGGTGGCCTGGCTGGGCGAGGTGATCGGCTCGCACGCCAAGCTGACCGGTTCCAGGGTCGCCGCGGCGCTGCTGGCCGATTGGCCCATCGCCGCCGTCCGCTTCTCCCGGGTGATGCCCCGCGACTACCGGCGGGTGCTGGCGCTGCGCGCCGAGGCCGCCGCCCTCGGCGTCGATGCCGACGAGATGATCATGGAGGCCAGCCATGGCTGACCCGAGCGGGTTCCTCAAGCACACCAGAGGGGGACCGGCCCGCCGGCCGATCCCGCTGCGCCTGCGGGACTGGCGCGAGGTGTACGAGCCGTACGACGAGCAGGAGACCCGCAACCAGGCCGCCCGGTGCATGGACTGCGGTGTCCCGTTCTGCCATCAGGGCTGCCCGCTGGGGAACATCATCCCGGAGTGGAACGACCTGGTCCGCACGGGCAAGTGGGCCGAGGCGTCGGATCGGCTGCACGCGACCAACAACTTCCCGGAGTTCACCGGACGGCTGTGCCCGGCGCCCTGCGAGGGCGCCTGCGTGCTGGGCATCGCCGACGACCCGGTGTCCATCAAGCTGGTCGAGCAGGAGATCGCCGATCACGCGATCGCCGCCGGGTTCGGCCTGGAGCCGCGGCCGGCCGAGCTGTCCACCGGGCGCACCGTCGCGGTGATCGGCTCGGGTCCGGCCGGCCTGGCCGCCGCCCAGCAGCTGGCCCGGGCCGGGCACACCGTCACGGTCTTCGAGCGGGACGGGCGGATCGGCGGGCTCATGCGCTACGGCATCCCCGAGTTCAAGATGGCCCGGGACGTGCTGGACCGCCGGCTGGCGCAGATGTCCGCCGAGGGCGTCACCTTCGTCGCCGACTGCAACGTGGGTGTCGATGTCACGGTCGAGAAGCTGCAGTCCGACTTCGACGCTGTCGTCATCGGCACGGGGTCGACGGTCCCCCGCGAGCTGACGGTCGACGGCCGGGATCTGGCCGGCGTGCACCTGGCCATGCCGTACCTGATCCAGCAGAACGAGGTCTGCGAGGGCACCCGCGACGCGGTGGATGTCAGCGCCGAGGGCAAGCGGGTGGTGATCATCGGCGGCGGCGACACCGGCGCCGACTGCTACGGCACTGCGCTGCGACAGAACGCCGCGTCGGTGACCCAGCTGGACATCCATGTGATGCCGCCACCGACCCGTGACCTGTCCACCCCCTGGCCGACCTACCCGCTGATGCTGCGGATCTCGGCCGCACACGAGGAGGGCGGCGACCGGATCTTCGGGGTGAACTCGACCTCGATCGAGGGCCGGGACGGCCGGGTGACAGGTCTGAACCTGGTGGAGGGCAAGCGGATCCCCGGCGGGTTCATCCCCACCGACGGCACCGAGTACCACATCGACGCGGACATGATCCTGATCGCGCTGGGCTTCGTCGGCCCGGAACGGCCCGGCCTGCTCGACGAACTCGGGGTGGAGGTCTCGCAGCGCGGGACGATCGTCCGGGACGAGAACTACATGACGTCGGTCCCCGGGGTCTTCGTCGCCGGGGACGCCGGTCGCGGGCAGTCGCTCATCGTGTGGGCGATCGCCGAGGGCCGGTCCGCCGCCGCCGGGGTCGACGCGTACCTGGCCGGCAACTCGTTTCTGCCCGATCCGCTGGAGCCGACCGCCGTCGCGCTGCGGTAGCGCCGCGGAGCCCGGGTTGGTGTGGTGTCGCGGCGCGCGTGGTGCGCACACTTTTCTGCGGGGCGCGCCAACAATTGCCGGCGCGGCCTGAGCATTCCTGGCGCGAAGCCGGGGCGCGGGGCGCGGCGTGGCGGCGGGGCGGGGGGAGCGTGGGGGAGCGGCGCCGTTCGAGCATCCCCTGCGTCGCGCCCACTTCCGTTCCGCGGGCCCGACGCCACCGCCGCGCGGCGCGCTCGCCCGCGACCCGCCAAATCGCAGTTGATCATGCCGCGCTGCCAGGTGAAATACGGCGTGTCGCCGATTTCGTCGGTGTGTCGCGGGCAGCGCGCCATGATCAACTGCGATTTGGGCGCCGGGGTGGCCGTCGGCGTTCGCAGAGTTGACACGTCGTGTTCATGTGACACCGCTTTCTGCATCGGTTCAGAAGTCCGCTAGGGTAAGAGCATGACTCGTCGCGCAAAGATCGTGTGCACCTTGGGTCCTGCTACCTCATCGGAGGAGGCGATCGCCGCATTGCTGGAAGCCGGGATGAACGTGGCCCGGATGAACTTCTCGCACGGCGATTACGCCGACCACGAGGCCGTCTACCACCGGCTGCGGGCCGCCGCGAAGTCCGCGGACAAGGCCCTGGCCATCATGGCCGACCTGCAGGG
>DATDBV010000719.1:0-7830 GCA_036524715.1 Nakamurella sp.
CCGCGCAGCGCGATGGCCTTGGCCATCCCGTCGGCGTACGACAGGGAGGTCGAGGCGTGCGAGTTCTCGATCCAGTCGTGCTCGGACTCGGCCCGGTTCGGGTAGCCGGACAGGCCGCCCCGGGTGCGCAGGGTGTCGAACCGCGCCGCCCGGCCGGTGAGGATCTTGTGCACATAGGACTGATGGCCGGTGTCGAACAGCAGCGGGTCGCGCGGCGAGTCGAACACCAGGTGCAGCGCGATGGTCAATTCGACGACGCCCAGGTTCGGGCCGAGGTGCCCACCCCGCTTGGAGGTCTGACCGACCAGCAGCTCGCGGATCCCCGAAGCCAGTTCGACCAGTTCGGCCGGGCCCATGTCGCGCAACCGGTCCGGGGATAGGTTGCGCAACTCGACCGGCGACTGCTCGCCCGGTGTGTCGGGGTGACCCTGCTGTGTCACCGGCGCCTCCCTGCTGTCCCGCCCGCAATCCCCTGACCGTACCGCCAGGTTCGCCGGCCCATCGACGCGCGGCACGTGTCGTGGACGCGCGAGCGGGCAGTCCCGTTCACCCGTCGGCACGAACGGCCTGGCGGTGCAGGTGGTGCGCCCCGGCCGAATCGACCGAGCCACCGCCTGACGTCACCCCCGTTGGCGGTAAATTCCGCCCGTGGAAGCGACATCACCCGATCCGGCGCCGTCCCCCGTCACACTGCGCCGCGACGGGGAACAACCCGTCGTGGTGGGTCACCGCGGGGCCGGCGCCCAACTGCCGGAGAACACGTTGACGTCGTTCCTGGCGGCCTGGCACGCCGGTGCCGTCTGGGTGGAGGCCGACACCCAGCCCACCGCGGACGGCGTCCCCGTGCTGCTGCACGACCGGGACCTGGACCGCACCACCTCCGGAAGGGGCCCGGTCCGGGCCGCCCGCCAGCGGGACCTGGCCACGCTCACCGTCCGTGGCTGGCCCGGGATCTGGGTACCCCGACTGGCCGAGCTGCTGGCGATGCTCACCCCGAGCCGGGCGCTGCTGCTGGAGCTGAAGGGCTACCACACCAGCGCGCAGATCCGGGCGGTACTCGACGAGATCGACGCCGCCGAAGTGGCCGACCGGGTCCTCCTGCAATCGTTCGAGGTGGAGGTGCTGCGCGAACTGCGCCGGGCGGCCCCTGACCTCCCGTTCGGCCTGCTGGTCAGCGTCCTGGACGCCGACCCGGTCGCCCGGTGCCGAGAACTGGACGCCGCCTACTACAACCCGGCCGCGCGGGCGCTGCTGGCTCAGCCAGGCGTCGTGTCGGAGCTGCATGACGCCGGCATCGGGGTGGTCTGCTGGACCTCGAACACCCCGGCGGAGTGGCAAGCGCTGGCCGAAGCGGGGGTGGACGGCATCATCACCGACACCCCGGCCGAGCTCTTGACCCGGCAGCGGGCCGCGGACTGACGCGGGCGACCTGGACGTTCAGGCGCAGGCGGCGCGGGCCCGGTGCTGGTCGCTGGCGACGGTGAAGGCGCAGGTCATCGACTCTGCCTCGGTCAGAATGCGGACGGCCACGTTCAGCGACACATTCTCCGGCACGTCGACGGCCAGCATCGGCGGCTCCAGGCCGCTGCGCACGTCGGCGCCCAGGGCGGTCAGGTCCCGGATGACCGGAGCCAGTTCGTCGTCGGTCGCGGCCATCACGTGCAGGGTGGAATGCCCGCCACGACTGACGATGACGCCGCCGACGTAGCCGATGCCGTCGTGGTGCACCCGGACAATGTCGCCCCGGGACAGGTTGGTGACGAACCACGGCACGCCGACGATCTCGGCCAGGTCGTGCGCAATGAGCACGGCGTCGACGCTCTCGGCCGGATAGGGCGGCCAGTCCTCGTCGTCGATGAGCGGGAACATCACGTCGACGACGACGGGGTCGCTACCGAAAGTGACGGACGGGACGGGACCCGCGTGCGGACGGGCAACCGCGGACTCGGCTGAACGGACATCCGTTGACATGGACATACAAAACTCCTTGACGACGTTCACGGCAAGTGGTGGCAACGCACGGAAGAGCACGACGGGTACGTTGCGAATACATACGTGGGAAGACTCGCCGGCGGTTCTCGGCGGATCGGTCAGGTTCCGCTCGTTGCCGGCACGAACCGGGCGACGCATTCCATGTGGTGGGTCTGCGGGAAGGTGTCGAACGCGCGCAGCGAGTCGAGCCGGTAGCCGCCGGCGAGCAGCACCGCGGTGTCCCGGGCCAGCGCGGCCGGGTCGCAGGCGACGTACACGATCACGTCCGGACCCAGTTCCGCGAGCGCGGCGGACACCCCGGGTCCGGCCCCGCTGCGCGGCGGGTCGAGCACCACCGCGGCGACGTCCGGGTCGAGCCCGGGCAACACGTCCGCCACGTCGCCGGTCCGCACCACGGCACCCGGGTGCCGGGCGAGGTTGTCCACGGCCAGCGCGGCGGCCCGCGCGTCGGACTCCACGCAGACCACCGTGCCGGCCTCCCCCACGGCGCGCGCGAGCACCTCGGCGAACAGGCCAACGCCTCCGTACAGGTCCCAGCCGGTGCGGCCGGCCAGGTCCAGCCCGTCCAGCGCGTCGCCCACGGCATCGGCCAGCACATCCGCGGCCGCCTCGTGCGGCTGCCAGAACCCGTCCGCGGCCACCGCGAAGTCCCTGCCCGCGGCGCGCTCGACGATCACCGGGCTCGTCGGCGCGTCACCGCCGGGCCAGGTCGCGGTCACTTCGCCGTCGGCGGCCTGGGCGAGCACGACCTCGGGCAGCGCCCCGGCGCCCGAGTGGCCGTCCCGACGCCGCCCCCGGCTCGCCCGCGGCCCCCGGGGCGCGGCGCGCCGGACCCGGGGCGGCACATCGAGGGTGTCGGTCGCAGTGTTCACCGCCGCGTCGGCGATCAGGCAGGGTTGGCGCTGATTGATCGCCATCACCCGGTGCGACCGGACACCGCGCGGCCCGATGCGACCGTCCGGGTCCAGCGCCCACCGAACCCGGCGCCGCCAGGCGAAGCCGTCGCCGGGCAACTGCTCGACCGTCACCACGACGTCCAGGCCGGCCAGTCGCCGCAGTTGCTCGGTGATCACGGCCGCCTTGAGCTCGCGCTGCAGGTCGAGTTCGGCGTGCTGGAAGTCGCATCCGCCGCACCCACCTGGCCCGAAATGGCTGCAGGGCGCGGTGATCCGCCGGGGGTCGGCGTCCAGGACCCGCACCACCTCGCCGCGGCAGAACGATCCGCGCCGGGCCTGCGTGATCCGCACCAGCGCCCGCTCCCCCGGCAGGGCCAGCCTGACGAAGATCACCCGGCCGTCGTACCGGGCGACGCAGTGCCCGCCGTGCGCGACCGGCCCGATGTCCACCACGACCTCGACCCCGGGCGTCAGGTCGTCGGCGCAGGGGTCCGATCCGGTCATTCGTCCCCGTAGCGGATACCGAAAGTGTCGGTGTCGCTGGCCCCCTCCGGCGGGAACATCGAGCCGGGCGTGCGCCCTCGGATGGACGGCGAGCGTTCGGCCCGCTGCCGGATCCGCTCGTCCAGCGCCTCGGACGACGACAACTGCCACGGCACCGACGTGACCATGACGCCCGGGGTGAACAGCAGCCGGCCCTTCAGTCGCAGGGCGGATTGGTTGTGCAGCAGGTGCTCCCACCAGTGCCCGACCACGTACTCGGGGATGAAGACGGTGACCACATCCCGCGGCGCGTTCTTGCGGGTGCGGCGCACGTAGTCCAGGACGGGTTTGGTGATCTCCCGGAACGGCGAGTCGATGACCTTCAGCGACACCGGGATCTGCCGGTCCTCCCACTCGCGGGCCAGGTCCGCGGTGTCCTCGGGGTCGACGTTGACCGTCACCGCCTCGAGGTTGTCCGGCCGGGTGGCCCGGGCGAACGCCAGGGCGCGCATGGTCGGCAGATGCAGTTTTGACACCAGCACGATCGCGTGCACCCGGCTGGGCAGGACCAGGTCGTCCTCGTCGGCGGCGATCTCCCGGGCCACCCGCTCGTAGTGCCGCTTGATGGCCCGCATGGTCACGAAGATGACCGCCATCGCCACGATCGCGATCCACGCGCCGGCCAGGAACTTGGTGATCAGCACGATGACCAGCACGACCCCGGTGAAGCAGAACCCGATGGCGTTGATGGTCTGCGACCGGCGGTACCGGCGCCGAACCGCGCCATCCCGTTCGGTTCGAAGCTTCTTGTTCCAGTGCTTGATCATGCCGAGCTGGGAGAACGTGAACGAGACGAAGACGCCGACGATGTACAGCTGGATCAGCGCGGTCACGTCGGCCTGGAAGGCGACAATCAGGATCATCGCGATGACGGCGAGGAACACGATGCCGTTGGAGAAGGCCAGCCGGTCGCCGCGGGTGTGCAGCTGGCGAGGCAGGAATCGGTCCTGCGCCAGGATCGAGCCGAGCACCGGGAACCCGTTGAACGCCGTGTTGCAGGCCAGCACCAGGATCAGCCCGGTGGTGAAGGACACGATGTAGAAGCCGAGCGGGAAACCGGAGAAGACGGCCTCGGCGATCTGCGCGACCAACGTCTTCTGGTAATAGCCCTCGGGGGCGCCGACCAACTGGTTCGCCGGGTCGTCGGCGTACTGCACACCGGTGAACAGGGTCAGCGCGACCAGACCGATCATCATGGTCACCGACAGCGCCGCCATCAGGGCCAGGGTGGTCGCCGCGTTCCTGGATTTCGGCTTGCGGAACGCCGGCACCCCGTTGGAGATGGCCTCGACGCCGGTCAGCGCGGCCGACCCGGAGGAGAAGCTGCGCGCGAACAGGAAGATCAGCGGCAGGCCGGTCAGCGCATGTTCGGCCTGCATGTGGAAGGACGCGCTCTGTGCCTGCGTGCCGGCGCCGAAGATGTACTGGACCAGGCCGGTGAGCATCATGGCGGCGATCGAGAAGATGAACGCGTACACCGGGATCGCGAACGCCGAGCCCGACTCCCGGATGCCGCGCAGGTTGGCCGCACAGACCAGCACGATGATGCCCAGCGAGAACCAGACCGGATGCTCCCCGACGATGGGGATCGCCGACCCGATGTTGGCCACGCCGGACGCGGTGGACACCGCGACCGTCAGGATGTAGTCGACCAGCAGGGCACTGGCCACGATCAGGCCCGACGTCGGCCCCAGATTCTTGGTCACCACCTCGTAGTCGCCGCCCCCGCTGGGGTAGGCGTGCACATTCTGCCGGTACGAGGCGACGACGACGATCATCACCAACGCCACCAGGGCGGCCACCCACGGCGCGTACGCGTACGCCGCCAGGCCCGCCACCGACAGGACCGCGAAGATCTCCTGGGGCGCGTACGCCACGCTGGACAGCGCGTCGGAGGCGAACACCGGCAGCGCGATCCGCTTGGGCAGCAGGGTGTGCGCCAGCTTGTCGCTGCGGAACGGCCGCCCGACCAGCATGCGTTTGGCGGCCGTGGTCAGCTTGGACACAGTTCGGGAGCCTACGGTGAGTCGAACGCCACCGGCGCACGACGCCACCCGGGGAACATCCGGTCGCCCCACACGACCCGATCTTCCCCACACCGGCCGGGCACCACGCGGGGGCACTGCCAGCCTGTAGGTTGCTCCTGATCGGCGTCCTCGAGCCTGAAAGGGGCAGCCTGCGTGCACATCGTGATCATGGGTTGCGGCCGGGTCGGATCATCGCTGGCACGGCAACTCGGCCGCGCCGGCCACTCGGTCGCGGTCATCGACCGCGATCCCGCCTCGTTCCGGCGACTGGGCAGCGGATTCCACGGGCAGCAGGTCACCGGCATGGGTTTCGATCGGGACGTGCTGCTGGCCGCCCGGATCATGGAGGCGCACGCGTTCGCGGCCGTGTCCTCCGGCGACAATTCCAACATCATCGCCGCTCGGGTCGCCCGCGAGCAGTTCAACGTGGAGACCGTGGTCGCCCGCATCTACGACGCCAAGCGGGCCCAGGTGTACGAGCGCCTCGGCATCCCCACCGTGGCCACCGTCCCGTGGACCACCGACCGGCTGCTGCGCATGATCATCCCGGAAGGCCTGATCAGCGAGTGGCGGGACCCGTCCGGCACGGTCACCATCGTCAACCTGCCCTACCACCGGCACTGGATCGGCCGGGCGTTGACGGAACTGGAGGCGGCGGTCGGCGTGCACGCGGCCTTCGTCGTTCGGTTCGGCCGGGGTCTGCTGCCGTCCGCCGAGACCGTCGTCCAGGACGGCGACCTGGTCTACGCCTCCGTCCTGTCCCGAGACATCCACGACGTGGCCGACAAGGCCGCCATCTCCCCGGTGGACGGTCTGTAATGCGGATCGCCTCCCCGACCAGCACGGCGGGAGCACGCTGATGCGGATCGCCATCGCGGGAGCCGGGTCGGTGGGTCGTTCGATCGCCAGTGAGCTGGTCGAGAACGGCCACCAGGTCATGCTGATCGACCGTGACCCGGAGGCCATCAAGCCGGGCCGCATCGAGGCCGCCGAGTGGGTGCTGGCCGACGCCTGCGAGGTCGCCCTCCTCGAGGACGCCGGACTGCAGACCTGTGACGTGGTCATCGCCTGCACCGGCGACGACAAGGTCAATCTGGTGGTCGCGCTGCTGGCCAAGACCGAGTTCGCGGTCGGCCGGGTCGTCGGCCGGGTGAACGACCCCCGAAACGAGTGGCTGTTCACCGATGCCTGGGGGGTGGATGTCGCCGTGTCCACCCCGCGCATCCTCGCCGCCCTGGTCGAGGAGGCGGTGTCGGTCGGCGACCTGGTGCGCCTTTTCACCCTGCGGCAGGGCCAGGTCAACCTGGTCGAGGTGACGCTGCCGCCCACCACCAGCATCGCGGGACGACCGGTGCGCGACCTGAACCTGCCCCGGGACGCGGCGCTGGTGACGATCCTGCGCGGCGGCCGCGTCATCGTGCCGCAGCCGGACGAACCGCTCGAACCCGGCGACGAGTTGCTGTTCGTGGCCTCGACCGAGGTGGAAAGCCAGGTCCGCGAGGCGCTGCGCTGAGCGCCCAGGTCAGGCAGAGTCCGGACGGCCCGGGCGGCTCTCCCGCAGGTGCCTGATCCGGTCCCGCCAGGTGCCGTCCGACGGCCAGTTGTGACTGCCGCTGGCCACGATCAGCACGCTGACCGCGATCGCGACGATGAACAGCGGATATCCCAGGATCAGCCGGAACGCGGCCAGCCAGCCGACCTGGTCGGTGTCGTAGAGGTAGTTCTGCACCAGGTACCGGACGGCGAACACGATCACCCAGACGAAGGTCGCCCAGTCGTAGCGCCGGACCAGCGCCCGGTCCTTGCGCCACGCCGTGCCCCGGCCGTTGATCGCCTCCCAGATCACCCCGATGAGCGGCCAGCGGGCCACGATCGACAGCAACAGGGCGCCGCCGTAGAGCAGGTAGCTCCAGATGCCGAGCAGGAAGTAGCCCTTGGCCGAGTCGGTCCGGTAGGCGATGTACGCGGCGATGCCGACGCCGAAAAGGCCACCGATGGCCTGGGTGACCGGACGCTTCCGGGCGATGCGCAGGATTGCGATGACGACGGCCGCGGCGACCGCCGCGCCGATCCCCCAGCCCAGGCCGCCGATGGTGTTGGCCACGATGAACACGACGACGGGCAGACCCGAGTCGACCATGCCCATGACGCCACCCATCTGGTCCCAGACGGTGGGCAGGGCACGCCGCTCGGGCTCGGCGGGTGTCTCGGTGGGTGTCGCGGCGTGTGTCAGTGCCTCCGGTTCGGCGGCACCGGGCTCGTGGCTGGGCGGTTCGCTCACGCCGCCGCCTCGATCATGCGTGCGCCGGCAGCAGGTCGTAGTCGGGGTTGTAGATCACCTTGCGGCCGTCGCGGATGGCGACCCGGCCGCG
>DATDBV010000720.1:0-2262 GCA_036524715.1 Nakamurella sp.
CCGGGTTCGAAACTGACGATGTTGACGTGCATGTCGTGCCGCAGGTCGGTGGGGTCCGCGAACCGCTGGGTGATCCACGCCCCGTTGGTGCCGGGCCTCTCGATGCCCGGCACCTCGGCGTCGCTGGTGAAAAACGCCCCCGGCAGGTCGATCCCGTCGACCCCCTGGTAGGCCTTCCGGATCCAATGGAAGCGGGCCGGGGTGTCACCGGTCGCGTGGACCTGCCAGTCGGCACCGGGCGGGATGAACGCGTAACCCCCTGCCGCCATATCGTGCTTTTCTCCCGCGAGGGTGACGCACAGTTCGCCCTCCATCAGGAACAGCACGCCCTCGGCGCCGGAGTCGGCCTCGGGGTGGTCGCTACCGCCGCCCGGCGAGACCTCGACGATGTATTGCGAGAATGTCTCGGCGAACCCAGACAGCGGGCGGGCGATGACCCACAGTCGGGTCTTGTCCCAGAACGGCAGCAGGCTGGTGACGATGTCCCGCATCGTCCCGCGCGGCAGCACCGCGTACGCCTCGGTGAACACCGCCCGGTTCGTGGTCAGTTCGGTCTGACCGGGGTGCCCGCCGGTCGGGGCGTAGTAGTTGAGCGTCATGATGATCCCTTTCTTGTCGTGTCTCGGCACGGTTCACAGGCTCACAGGCTCACAGGCTCACAGGCTCACAGGTGAGATGGAACAGCTTTTCGGCGCACTGGGTCTGCCCCATTCCTGATCAGGCTGACACGGGCTGGCTGGTCCTTGTCAACCGGTGTGCTCGGGCCGAAATGCGGTTCTGCGGTCAGGGGCCCTGGCCAGGGTTCAACCGGCGATGAGACCTGCGGACCAGTCGATCCGGTCGAAACGCCCAGCAGGTCCAGGACGGCCGGCCACTTCTGCGGGGTGCCGCGTCGGCGTCCGCGGCGGACAGGTACATGGTGGTCTCCGTGCAGCTCAGGTGGTGTCGTCGACCACGGCTGCGTAGGCGGGCAGGGTGAGGAAGTCGGCGAAATCCTCGGCCAGCGCGACCCGTTCAAACACCTGCCTGGCCAGCTCGAACTGGCTCGCGGCGTAGGCGACCGCACCGATCTCAGCGGTGATCTCGGCCAGTTGCGCCGCGGCGATGGTCCGGACCAGGTCGGCGGTCACCGGCTGCCCGGTGTCCAGCCGGGTCTGGTTGTGCACCCACTGCCAGACCTGGGATCGGGAGATCTCGGCGGTGGCTGCGTCCTCCATCAGATGGTGGATGCCGACCGCGCCGTTGCCGCCGAGCCAGGCCTCCACGTACCGCAGGGCTACGTCGACGTTGTTGCGCAGCCCGGCCTCGGTGACCTGGCCGGGTACCGATGCCACATCCAGCAGCTGGGCCGCATACTTGTCCAGGTCGGTGACCTGTGGGTCGTCGCGGCGACGGTCGAGTTGGTTCGGCCGGTCGCCGAGCACCCGGTCGAACACCTTCCGGCACACCGGGACCAGGTCGGGATGAGCGACCCAGGACCCGTCGAACCCGTCGTCGGCCTCCCGTTCCTTGTCGTCGGTGACCTTGGCGATCGCCTGCCGGTTGACCTCCGGGTCGCGGCGGCTGGGGATGAAGGCGGCCATCCCGCCCATCGCGAAGGCGCCGCGGCGGTGACAGGTGGAGACCATCAGCTCGGTGTAGGCGCGCATCATCGGCGCCGCCATGGTCACCGCGGCACGGTCGGGCAACACGAAACCCGGGCCGGCGTCCCGGAAGTACTTGATGACGCTGAACAGGTAGTCCCACCGCCCGGCGTTGAGCCCAGAGGCGTAGTCCTTGAGCTCGTAGAGGATCTCGTCCATCTCGAAGGCGGCCGGGATGGTCTCGATGAGCACGGTGGCCCGGACCGTGCCGTGGTCGATGCCGAGAAGTTCCTCCGCGAAGGCGAACACGTCGTTCCACAGCCTGGCTTCCAGGTGGCTTTCCATCTTCGGCAGATAGAAGTAGGGGCCGCTGCCCCGGTTGATCAGCTCCCGGGCGTTGTGGAAGAAGTACAGGCCGAAATCGACCAGCGCCCCCACTGCCGGCGCACCGTCGACGAACAGATGACGTTCGTCGAAATGCCACCCGCGGGGTCGGGTCACGATGACGGCGAGGGGCCGGTCGGTGGCCAGCCGGTACGCCTTGCCCTCCGGGGAGGTGAATTCCAGCCGGCGGCGGATGGCGTCGAACAGGGTGACCTGCCCGCCGATGACGTTCGACCAGTGCGGGGTGTTCGCGTCCTCGAGATCGGCCAGCCACACCTTGGCCCCCGAGTTCAGT
>DATDBV010000721.1:0-6066 GCA_036524715.1 Nakamurella sp.
CGACCAGGGCGCGAGGCGTAGGGTCGGCCGCGTTCCCGAACGGCCGTGGTGCCAGCCGCCCGGCCGGTGAATTGCTGCCCAAAGGACGTGATGACCCCGTTCGTCGGACGCCGCGCCGAACTCGGCGCGTTGCGGGCATGCCTGAACGACGCACGGGCGGGTCGTCCACGGGTGGTCCTCGTCGAGGGCCCGGCCGGCATCGGCAAGACGGCGTTGCTCGACCGCCTGGCGTCCGAGAGCGCGCAGGACCCGGACGTGGTCGTGCTGCGGGCCAGCGGCGACCAGAACGAGGAACTGCTCGCCTACGGGTTGTTGGAGCAATTGGTTCGGTCCGCCGGACCCGCTGTGCCGCGACCTGTTCTACTCACCGCCGAACCGGCACAGCAGGATCGTGCGCCGCTGGCGGACCCGATCACCGTGGGCACCGGGTGCTTGCAGCTCCTGGACTCGATGGCCGGGTCGGTCGTCGTGCTGATCGTCGACGACGTGCTCTGGTCGGATCGGCCCTCGGTGCAGGCGCTGGTCTTCGCCCTGCGCCGGCTGGTGGCCGACCGGGTGCTGGCCGTATTCGCGACCCGCGAGGAGGGCGTGGACACGCTGCCCGAGAGCCTGGCCAAGCTGGTGACCGGCCACCTGGGCACGGTGGTGCGGATGACCGGACTGGTCGAGCAGGAGCTGCGTGACCTGGCCGCGGCGCTGGGCGTCGACGGTCTCGGCGCCACCGTCGCCCACCGGCTGCACAGCGGCACCAACGGCAATCCGCTGCACGTGCGGGCCCTGCTGGAGGAGTTCCCGGTATCGGAGTGGCCGGCGAATCGGCAGGACGACTCGCTGTTGCCGCCACCGCGGTCGTTCCGGCACCTGGTGCGCCGGCGGTACGAGGACAGTGCCGACGGCACCCGCCGGTTCGTCGACGCCCTCGCCGTGCTGGGGCTGCACGCCCCGGTCGCCGACGTCGCCGCCATGGCCGGATCGGCCGACCCGGCCGGAGCTATCGACGAGGCGACCGCGAACGATCTGCTGCGCGTACGCCGGGCCGATGGTCCGTGGGCGGTGGAGTTCACCCATCCGCTCGTGCGCGCCGCGGTCTACGACGCGATCCCACCGTCCCGGCGGCACGTCCTGCACACCGCGGCAGCCCGGCACAGCACCGACGAGACGGCGACGCTGCGGCATCGGGTGGCCGCCGCCACCGGTCCCGACGAGGATCTGGCTGCCGACCTGACCGACTTCGCCGAACGTGCGCAGCGCCGATTCGACTGGAAAAGTGCTGCGGTGCACCTCGTCTCGGCCAGTCGGTTGAGCCTGGAGCCGAGCCGCGCGCGGCGTCGGGTGCTCTGGGCGCTGATCTGGACGTTGTTGCGTGGCGATGCCGCGGCGGCCGTCGATCTGGCCGACGAGGTGGCTTCGTATCCGCCGGACCCGTTGCGCGACCTCGTCCTTGGCTCGTTGGCGATGGCCGCGGAAGAACCGGGCCGGGCCGGGCAACTACTCGATCGGGCCTGGGTCGCCTGCGAAAACGGTTCATCGGCAGTCGATCCCGAGGACGTGGCGGTGGTGGCGCTGATGCAGGCCATCCACCGCTACGGCCGGCTGGACGCCGACGGCACGGTGTCCTGGTGCGAACGGGTGCTGGCGGCGATCGGCAACCCCGATGCCGGCGCCTCCCGGGTCGGGCCGGACACCTCGATCCACGCTGTCGCGATGACCTACCTCGTGCACGGCCTGGGATACGCGGGACGGGTCGGTGAGGCGCGGACCGCGGCCGCGCCGATCGGACGGGAGGCGGGCGAGCCCCTGCACCTGTGGCTGAACCCGCGGTCGGCGCAGGGGGTGCTGCATCTGATCGACGACGAATACGACTCGGCGGTTTCGGTGTTGCGGTCGGTCGCCAGCACCGCGTCCCGGCTCGGCATCCTGAACACCGCGGCGTTCAGCTACGCCTACCTCGCCCGCGCCCAGTGGATGGCCGGCGACTGGGACGATGCCCAGGTCAACGCGGACCGGGCGGTTGCCATCAACCTCGAGTCCGACTTCGGGTTCCTGCGTTCGGCCGTGGTCGGCATCGCAGTGCTCGTCCCCGCCGCCCGCGGGGACTGGGCGACCGTCGAGCAGCACCTGCGGCTGCTGCCCCGCAGCCAGGTGCACTACGAACGGTCGGTGGTTGCCCTCGGCATGGCTCGGGCCAGGGTCGGCGAGGCCCGCGGTCGGCCTCGCGACGTGCTGGCCGCGCTGGACCCGGTCCGCCGGTTCCCGCACCGGGACGCCGTGGACGAGCCGGGGTTCTGGCCCTGGGCGGACCTGTACGCCGACGCACTGGTGGCGGCCGGTCGGGCGCAGGAGGCCGACCTGTTCCTCGTGCCGCACGAGCGCCGCGCCGGCGAACGCGGCCGGGCGACCTCGGAGGCCCGGTTGGCCCGCGCCCGGGGTCGGGTCGAGGACGCGCTGGGTCGGTCGGACACCGCGCGGGCGGCGTTCGACCGCGCCCTGGAGCAGATCGGCTCGGTGCGCGCCCCGTTCGAGCGGGCCCGGATCGAACTCGCGGCGGGGACGGTACAGCGGCGCTCGGGGCATCGGCGACAGGCCGTCGAACTGCTGATGTCCGCGCGCAACGGGTTCCTCGGCCTGGGCGCCACGCCCTACGCGCAACGGTGCGACGAGGAGCTGGCCGCCGCCGGCCTGGCCACCCCCACCCGATCGGGCCGGGCCCGCTTCGGCCTGACCGCTCAGGAGCTCGTGGTGGCCCGGCTGGCCGCGGACGGGCTCAGCAATCGGCAGATCGCCGGCGAACTCGTCGTCAGCATCAAGACCGTCGAATACCACTTGCGCAATGCATTCGCCAAGCTCGGCGTCACCTCCCGGCGTGAGCTCGCGGACCGGCTGGCGCAGGTCCCGGGCGACCCGGGATGAGCGAGGATTAGCCTCCGACGTCGGAGCCCCGTGCCAAGCGGGATGATCCGGGGTCGGATGGGTTCCACTGCCCGGAATCGGCGCCCGTCCGGTTGCCGGGTCCACGGGCAGGCAGGAGTCTGCTGGGGTGACTGCCGACTCCCTTCACCAGCAGCTGGCCGACGAGCTCTGGGAGGCCGACCGTACGGCCAAGCCCATCTCGCCGCTGACCGAGCGGTACCCCGACCTGGTGGTCGAGGACGCCTACGCCATCCAGACCATCAACATCGACCGGCGCATCGACGCGGGGGAGAAGGCGATCGGCCGCAAGGTCGGCCTGACGTCCGCGCCCATGCAGCAGCTCCTGGGTGTAAACGAGCCCGACTTCGGTGTGCTGACCGACGCCATGTTCGTCGAGGACGGCGACCCGATCGACCTGAACGTCCTGGTGCAGCCCCGGATCGAGGCCGAACTCGCGTTCATCATGGAGCGCGACCTGGCCGGCCCCGGCGTGACCACCGCCGGCGCGCTCATCGCGATCGCCGGCGCCCTGCCCGCGGTGGAGATCGTGGACAGCCGGGTCGCCGACTGGAAGATCAAGCTGGTCGACACGGTCGCCGACAACGCCTCGTCCGGCCTGCTGGTGGTCGGCGGCCGGATGCTCCCGGTCAACGACCTGGATCTGCGCACGCTCGGCGTGGTCGTCTCCCGGCACGGCGAGGTGATCGACACGGGCGCCGGCGCCGCGGCCCTTGGCAACCCGGCCCGGTGCGTGGCCTGGCTGGCCAACAAGCTGGGCAGCCTGGGTTCCGGGCTCAAGGCCGGCGACATCGTGCTGCCCGGCGCGGTGCACAAGATGGTGCCGGTGCAGTCCGGTGATGTGTTCCGCGCCGACTTCGCCCACCTGGGGCCGGTGACCGTCCGGTTCTCCAAGCGGGCCGAGCAGGGGTGACCCGCACCGCGCAGGAGTTGGCCGGCGTGCTGCTCGCGGCCGAGCGCGACCGCCGCGACATCGCGCCGTTCAGCGATGCCGAACCCGACATCGACCTGGCCACCGCCTACGCCGCGCAACGCGCGTTCGTGCAGGCCAAGCTGGACGCCGGGGACCGGCTGGTCGGTTACAAGCTCGGCCTGACCAGCCGCAACAAGCAGCGGGCGATGGGCGTCGACGCTCCGCTGTACGGGCGGGTCACCAGTTCGATGCTGGCCACCTACGGCGACCCGATCCCGCTCGGGCGGTTCATCCACCCGCGGGTGGAGTCGGAGATCGCCTTCCTGCTCAAGTGCGACGTCACCGCGCCGGCCACCGTCACCTCAGTGCTGGCGGCGACCGATCTGGTCTACGGGGCCGTCGACGTGCTGGACTCCCGGTATCAAGACTTCCGGTTCACCCTGTCCGACGTCGTCGCCGACAACGCCAGCGCCGGCGCGTTCTACCTGGGCCCGATCGCCCGGCCCCAGCACGAGCTCGAGCTGAACCTGATCGGCTGCGTGGTCCGGGTGGACGGTGAGGTGACGATGACCGCCGCCGGAGCCGCGGTGATGGGTCATCCGGCCGCGTCGGTGGCCTGGCTGGCGAATCAGCTGGCGGCCGACGGCGAGACCCTGAAGGCCGGGCAGCTGGTGTTCTCCGGTGGGGTGACCGCGCCGGTGCCGGTGGTACTCGGCGGTAGCGTGACGTTCGAGTTCGACGGGCTGGGCACGATAGAGGTCTACGGCGCCTGAGTGCCGGATTCTCGAAGGGAGTGGGCGATGTTGGAGTCGGTGGCGGTGGTGAGCACGGATTCGGCCGCGCGCTACGGCAAGCAACTGCTCGCCCACCTCGGCCGCAAGGTTGCTGTTGAACCGATACCCGGCGAACCGGAGCCGGCCGGTCGGCTTGTCTTCGCCGACGGCGTCGGCACCGTCCGGCCGACCCCGACGGCACTGGAGCTGCGGGCGACCGCCATCGACGTCGACGCGCTGGCGCGGGTGCAGGACGTGCTCGGGCGCCACCTGGAACGATTCGGCGCCCGCCAGGAACTGATCGTCACCTGGCAGCCGGCGACCGGCGCCGCGGAGCCGGCGGACTGAGCTCATGCGGATCCTCCACACCGACGACGCCCCGCGGCACGTCGGCCCGGTGCCGCAGGCCGTCGAGGCGGGCGGCTGGATCCACGTGTCCGCCCTGTTCGGCGCCCGCGCGTCCGATCACGTCATCCCGGACGACGCCGAGGCCGAGGCCAACCAGATCTTCGACAACCTGACCGCCATCCTGGCTGCCGCCGGCGCGGATCTGCGGCACGTGGTCCGGGTCGGGATCGTCATGCGCCACCTACAGGACGACCGGCCCTCCTTCAACCGAGTTTGGGCGCGGCGCTTCGGCGAGCACCGCCCGGCCCGCTCCGCGATCGAGTCGCCCGACTTCGGCCGGCCCGACGAGAACGCCCGGTACATGATCGAGGCGGCCGCCTACCTGGGGTGATTCGGCCGCACCGGGGGCCGACATCCCGACCGGAGCAGCGGGTCTGATCACCGAGCCGGCGCAGGCGCAGCAGGTGCTGGACGGGCTCCGCCGACGTCGTGTACCTGGCCCGGGCGGCGCTGCGGGAGCCGGCCTGGCCACACCGGGCCGCGCACGAGCTGGGCATCCCCGCCCAGAACCCGCCGTACCTCCCGCAGTGCCTACGAGGGTGCGGCGCGGATGACGGTCGGTTCATCGGGTCGGTGCATCGGGTCGGGGTCGGTGTGGGTCAGGTCGATCAGCCTCGGGGTTGATCGCGATCACCAGGCCACCGCGACCACCGCCACCGCGACCACCGCCACCGCCACCGCCACCGCGGTGGTCACCGGGTGTGGGTTCACCACCGACGCCATGACGGCCCCGGTCGAACTCATCGAGGAGATCCGGCCGAACGCGACCGACCAGGTGAACCACCCCGGGCCCGCCCCGGCCCGGTCTCCAGTGCCGGTCTCCCCAGCGCGCGCCGGTCTCCCCAGCATCTCCCCAGCACCGGTCTCCCCGCATCTTGAACCAGCATCCCCAGCGCCAGCATCCCCAGCGCCGGCATCCCCAGCGCCGGCATCCCCAGCGCCGGCATCTCCGGCGCCGGCATCTCCGGCGACGGTGTCCCCAGCGCCGGTGTCCCCCGCGCCGGCATCCCCAGCGCCGGTGTCCCAGCGCCGGAGTCTCCGGCG
>DATDBV010000722.1:0-11279 GCA_036524715.1 Nakamurella sp.
CGCAAGATCGACGTCGTCGTGGGGTTCGGCGGGTACGTCGCGCTGCCCGCCTACCTGGCCGCGCGCAAGCGGGTGCCGGTGGTCATCCACGAGGCCAACGCCACCGCCGGGCTGGCCAACAAGATCGGCGCCCGGTGGGCCGTCCGCGTGGCGGCCGCGGTCGATGGCTCGGGGTTGTCCGGCGCGACGGTGGTCGGCAACCCGGTGCGACGGGCCCTGTCCGAGCTGGACCGGCCGGCGCTGCGGGCTCAGGCCCGCGAGTTCTTCGGGCTCGACCCGGACGCGCCGACCCTGCTGGTGTTCGGCGGCTCGCAGGGTGCGCAGCGGATCAACGAGGCGATCAGCGGGGCGGCCCCTGACCTGGTCGGCGCCGGCGTCGGGGTGCTGCATGCGCACGGCCGCAAGAACACCGTCACATTGCCGGAGTTGCCCGCCGGCCCCGCCTACGTGACCGTGCCGTACCTGGACCGGATGGACCTGGCCTACTCGGCGGCCGACCTGGTGCTGGCCCGATCGGGGGCGATGACGGTGGCCGAGATCGCCGCGGTCGGCCTGCCCGCGGTCTACGTGCCGCTGCCGCACGGCAACGGTGAGCAGCGGTTGAACGCGTCCGGACAGGTCGCGGCCGGCTCGGCGATCATCGTCGAGGACGCCGACCTGGACCGGGCCGCGGTGGTGTCCCGGGTGATCCCGCTGGCCGTGGACGGCGTCGTGCGGGACGGCATGACGGCCGCGGCCGCCGGCCTGGCCACCCAGCGGGCCGACCGGCGGGTGGCCCGGATGGTGCTCGACGCCGCGCGGGCGGGGGGTCGGGAGTGATGGCGGCCTCGTCGGGTGCACCAGTGACCGGGCAGGGCGCCTCCCTGGAACGCGCGCACCTGGTGGGCGTGGGCGGCGCCGGGATGAGCGGCATCGCCCGCATCCTGGCCGACCGTGGGTTCGCGGTCTCCGGGTCCGACGCCCGCGATTCACCGGTGCTGGCCGGCCTGGCCGAGCGGGGGGTGCGCACCGCCGTCGGGCACACTGCCGACAATCTGACCCGGCTCGACGGCGGCCCGACGGCCGTGGTGGTGTCCACCGCGGTGCGGCCGGACAACCCCGAGGTGGTGGCCGCCCGGGCGGCGGGCATCCCGGTGGTGCGGCGGGCCGACGCACTGGCCGCGCTGATGACCGGCCGGCGCGCGGTCTGCGTGGCCGGCACCCATGGCAAGACGTCCACCACATCGATGCTCACCGTTGCCCTGCAGCACGCCGGGCTGGATCCGTCGTTCGCGATCGGCGGCGAACTGACCGGATCCGGGTTGGGTGCGCATCACGGCGAGGGCGACGTGTTCGTGGCCGAGGCGGACGAGTCCGACGGGTCCTTCCTGTCATTCACCCCGCACGGCGCGATCATCACCAACATCGAACCCGACCACCTGGACCATCACGGCACGCCCGAGGCCTACACGGCGGTGTTCGACCAGTTCATCGACCGTATCGAGCCCGGCGGATTCCTGGTGCTCTGCACCGACGACCCGGGGGCGGCCGCCCTGGCCGGGCGCAGCCGCCTGCGCCGACTGATCGGTTACGGGCGTTCCGACGCGGCAACGGTCCGGCTCGTGGCCGAGCCGGCCGGCGATGTGGTCGTGCTGGCCGACGGCATCGAGGTTCCGCTGCGGCTGATGGTGCCCGGCGACCACATGCTGCTCAACGCGGTCGCCGCCCTGGCCGCCGGCGTCGAACTGGGCGTGGACCCGGAACTGCTGGCGACCGGGCTGGCCTCCTACGAGGGCGTCCGGCGCCGCTTCGAGCTCAAGGGGGTGGCCGGCGGAGTCACCGTGTACGACGACTACGCCCACCATCCGACCGAGGTCGCCGCGCAACTCGCCGCCGCGCGCGGGGTGGTGCCGGCCGGGGGCCGGCTGGTGGTGGTGTTCCAGCCGCACATGTACTCGCGCACCCAGACCTTCGCCGCCGAGTTCGGCACCGCGCTGGCCGCGGCGGATCTGGTGGTGGTGCTGGACGTGTACGGCGCCCGGGAGGATCCGCGGCCGGGCGTCACCGGCGAGATCGTTGCCTCGGCCGTCCCCGCGGGTCCGGCGGTGCGGTACCACCCGGACCGGCCGTCGGCCGCCCGCTTCGTCGCCGACACCGTCCAATCCCGGGATCTGGTGATCACCATGGGTGCCGGCGACGTCACCGCGATCGGCCCGGAGCTGCTGGCGCTGCTGGCCGATGCGGGCGCGCACGGCACCGAGGGAGGGTGATCGCGGTGGGCACGGCGACCAGTCGGACGACGGGTCCGGACATCGAGCCGGCCCGGGACGGACGAGGCGCGGCCCACCCCCGGCGGTGGCCGTGGATCGTGGCCCTGGTGACGGTGCTGTCCGTGCTGGCCGGCTGCGTCTACGCGGTGTTCTTCAGCCCGCTGCTGGCGGTGACGTCGGTGACGATCACCGGCGCCGACGACGCGCTGACCGCGCGGGTGCGGTCGGTGGTGTCGGTACCCACCGGCACGCCGTTGGCGCGGGTGAACCTGGACACCGTCGCCGCCACCGTCGAGGGGGTGGCCGAGGTGGCCGAGGTCGATGTAGCCCGCGACTGGCCGGACACGGTCGCGATCACCGTGACCCCACGGGTGCCGATCGCGGTGACCTCGGCGAACGGGCAGCTGTGGCTGCTGGACGCCGGCGGTGACCCGTACCTGACGGTCGAAGCACCGCCGCCAGGTCTGGTCACCGTGCAACTGGCCGCGCCCGGCCGCGACGACCCGGCGACGGCGGCCGCCCTGTCCGTGGTCCAGGCGCTCACCCCGGACTTCCGGTCGCAGGTGGCGGCGCTGTCGGCGCGGACCGGGTTCGACGTCGAGCTGACCTTGATCGATCGCAAGAAGGTGATCTGGGGCGAACCCACCGACAACGCGCAGAAGATGCAGATGCTGCCCGCGCTGCTGGCGGCCCGGGACGGCACCGAGTACGACATCACCGACCCGACGCTGGCGACGGTGCGCTGATCTCCCGGGTGGGGCCGGTGACCCTCAGGCCGCGAGGAACAGCGCCAGCACCGCGGTATCGGCGTCGTCGAACGGGTTGATCCCGGCCCGGCTGACCATGCTGGTGATGTTGCCGCGATGGTCGGCCTCGACCCAGGCGGCCCGGTGATCCAGACCGAGGTGCGGGATGCCGGGCAGCAGGACGCAGCCGGAGGCGACCTCGTCCTGCTCGGGCAGCGACGGGCGGATCTCGTTCGGCGGATGGAGCACGAGCAGGCCCGGGGGCTGATGCTCGGCGAACTGGCCGGGCAGCACGGCGTTCTCGCCGACCACGGGGCCTTCGGCCAGCACGAGTCCGACGGTGCCGGGGGCGGGCTCGTCGGGGAGTTCCTCGCGGACCCGGAAGACGGTGCTGGTGTGCAGCATCCCGGGCACGCTGGCCACCCGGACCGCGAGCAGCAGGAATCGCGCCCATTCCACCGTGTTGGCCGGCCACCGACCGGACACCAGGAACCCACTGAGCAGTCCATCGGCGTGGAACGGCGACACCTCGACCGAGACGTTCTCGCTCTCGCGCATGTCAACCTCCAGTCCTCCGCCGGCCGGCCGGATGGCCCATCGTGAATGACACGCCTGTTAGCACACAAGACCCCCTGAGTGCTAAGGGGTTTCGAGATGACGCGCAGGTCACGATGGTGTGACCCTGAAGAGGTCCGGCAGGGTGGAACTGATACTCGACTGTTGCCGATGGATGACGCCGACCGGTTCGAGGTGCGGCGGATCACAGGGTGATTCAACCGCCGTAGTGCGCGGTGATGGTCCGCGCCGGTCCGTCGACCGTCATGGCGCCGCCGTAGGGCACCACCCATTGCGGGTCGGTGTGGCCGATGTCGACGTCGAACACCGCCATCATCGCCGGGTGGTACTCCGACAGCGCCCGCAGCACCGCCGCGCGCTGGTCCCGGCGGTAGGCCAGCCGCTCCGGCGCTGGTGTCCGGCCGAAACTGCTGGCCTTGGCCAGGCCCACGATCATCGCCGGGAACTGCTGCAGCAGGCCTCGTTCGCCCATGTTGCGGAGCATCCGAAAGACATCCTCGGCGGACGGGCGTTCCTCCGAGGTCTCGACGAGCAGGATGCAGCCGCGGTAGTCCTCGTTCGACCTGATCCACCGGTTGGCGGCCAGGTTCCAGTGGATGATCTCCAGGTTGCCCCCCCAGGTCGGCGCGGTCACCCGGCCGGTCGGCCGGTGCCAGGTCCACCCCGGGTGCGGCTGCATCGGCGGTTCGTCGTCCCCTGCGGGCGAGCCGGACCAGTCGGATTCGTCCTCGCCGAACTCGTCGGCGGCCGACAGCCGCAGGTCGCCGCCGTCGATCAACGCGGCCCGCAGCGACCGCAGCGACACCGGGTGCGGCCGACCGGCACGGCCCAGGTGCACCATCGTCGATCCGCCGTGGTAGCCGATCACACCGATCCGCCACAGCCAGTTGAGCAAGTTCGTGTTGTCGCTGTAGCCGACGAACGGCTTCGGATGGGCCCGGATGACGTCCGGATCGAGGTGGGGCAGGACGGTGATCTGGTCGTCGCCGCCGACGGTGGCCAGAATCGCGCCGATCGACGGGTCGGCGAAGGCGTCCATCAAATCGGCGGCGCGTTCCGCCGGTGTGGCGTGGGCCGCGCGGGTGGTCGGGTACTCGACGGGCACCAGGCCCAGCTCCTCGCGCAGCCGGCGCAGGCCCACCTCGTGGACGTGCGGGAAGACGGCAGGGGCTCCGGCGGAGGGGGAGAGCACGGCAACGCGGTCACCCGGGCGCAGCTTGGGCGTGCCGACGAAACGGCGGGCAGTCCGGGCGCCGTCCGCCGGCTCTGGGTTTCCGGTCAATGTCATCCTCGGCGTGCGGGCACGCGGTCGGCCCCGAGCATCCGGATCGCGTCCAGCGCGACCCAGACGGTGGCGGCGCCCACCGGGTCGGCCAGGCTCACCCCGGTGAGTTCCTCGATCCGACGCAGCCGGTACCGCACGGTGTTGCGGTGGATGTGCAGTTGGGCGGCCACCGCGGACGACGAGCCGCCGTGCGCGTACCAGCCGCGCACGGTGTCCAGCAGCGCGGCGCGGTCCTCCGGCGGCTGGCCGAGCACCGGACCCAGCACCGCGGCGGCCAGGTCGCCGGCCGACCCTGTGTCGGCGGCCAGCAGCATGGCCACCGAACGGGCGTCGTAGGGGACGACCTCGCCGGTCGAAGCGGTGCCCGCCGCGCAGGCGACGGTGGCCTGGCGCAGGGCGGTCGGCGCCTCGTCGAGCCGACTGAACTCGTCGCTCAGCCCCACCCGGGCCTGCGCGGTCCGGCCGATCTCCAGGGCCAGCGCCGCCGCGGTGAACCGTGCGCGCAGCGCCACGATGCCCACCTGGTAGGACCCGCCGAGCCGCCAGACCGAGGCCACATCCCGGATCCGCAGCGACTGTTCGATGCGGGGCAGGGCCTCCTCGCCGGGCTGGGGCCGCTCGGCGCACACGGTCACGAACCGGCCCTGCCGGGGCATCCGGAGCTGGTCGGCGATCTCCCACAGCACCGGCCCGGCCACCACGGTTCCGCTGAGCACCCGGTCCAGCAGCGCGATCCGGACCTGGGTGTCGTGGCGGGCGGTCTCCGCGGCGGTCTCCCGGAAGGAGTCGGCAACCCCCTCGGACAGCACGTCGATCAGCGTCCAGATCTGTGCGGAGGCATCGAGCAGCGGGCCGTCGCCCTCGGGTCGCGCCCCCCAGGCCTCCCGCAGGGTCTGCCACATGAACCGGCCGCCGATCCGGTACGCCCGCAGCACCGTCGGCAGGGCCATGCCCTGCTCGGCCCGGCGCAGGCCCGTCCGCCAGGCCGCCTCGGGGCCGGGCTCGTCCCGCCCGGCCAGATGCGCGAAGACGAACTCCAGGTTTCCCCGGCACGAGCGACTCAGGTCCTCGACGGTGACGAGCGTGTCGTCCCGGTAGGCCGGTTCGCTGGCCAGGATGAGGTCAGCCAGCCGCCGGCCCAGCTCGTCGACCCGGTCGAGCATGTCCAGGCTGATCGCGGCGATGCCGGGGGCCACCCGCGCCGGACCGTCCACGATCGTGATCGTAGCGGCTGGTTGTGCATGAGCACAAAAAGACGAGGGACTCTCGGGTCCGGAGCCCATCGACGCGGGCGACCGGCATCGCCGAGAATTGATCGTGGACCGGGTGCAGCGCCATCGATCGCCCGGCCTCGACCGTCACCAACGACCGGACAACGGAGTCCCGATGATGCAACTCGCGTCCATGCTCGTCCGCACCGCCGCCCGGCACGGCGACCGGGCCGCCCTCCGCCTGGGCGACACCGTGCTGACCTACGCCGATCTCGACGAACTGAGCGCCCGGCTGGCCGGCCGGCTGCGCCGCGACGGGCTCGCCCCCGGCGATCGGGTCGGGGTCATGCTGGGCAACACCCCGGACTTCGCCGTCGTCTACTACGGGGTCCTGCGCGCCGGCGGGGTGGTGGTGCCGATGAACCCGCTGCTCAAGGCCCGCGAGGTCGCCTACCACCTGTCCGACGCGCAGGCCGGCGTGATCCTGGCCGCCCAGGCCGTCGCCGACGAGGCCCGGGCCGGTGCGGCCACCGCCGGGGCCCGGGTGGTCACGGTCGGCCCCGACTTCCTGGCCGGACTGACCGAGGCGCCGCTGGTCGACCTCACCCACCGGGCGGGCGAGGACACCGCGGTGATCCTGTACACCTCCGGCACCACCGGCCGGCCCAAGGGCGCCGAACTCACCCACGCGAACCTGTCCCGCAACGCCGAGGTGTCCGCGCACAACCTGCTGCGGCTGACCCCGGCCGACGTGATCTTCGGCGGCCTGCCGCTGTTCCATTCCTTCGGGCAGACCGTCACGCTCAACGCCTGCGTGCTGGCCGGGGCGAGCGTGACAATGCTCCCGCGATTCGACCCGGCCGGCGCCCTGGCGATCATGGCCGAGCACGGCGTCACCGTCCTGGTCGGCGTGCCCACCATGTACGGGGCGCTGCTGGCCGCGGTCGACGGGTCCGGCTACGACCCGTCCGGGCTGCGGGCGTGCCTGTCCGGCGGCGCCGCGCTGCCGGTCGAGGTGCTGCGGGCGTTCGACGCACGCTTCGGCAGCCCGATCCTCGAGGGGTACGGGCTGTCCGAGACCTCGCCAGTCGCCTCGTTCAACCACCCGGACCGGCCACGCAAGCCCGGCTCGATCGGCACCCCGATCGAGGGCGTGCAGATGGCCGTGGTCGATTCTGCCGGCGACCCGGTGCCGGTCGGGGAGGTCGGCGAGATCGTCGTCAGGGGCCACAACGTCATGAAGGGTTACTGGGGACGTCCGGACGCCACCGCGACGGCGATCGTGGACGGCTGGTTCCGAACCGGCGATCTGGCCCGGATGGACGACGACGGCTACTTCTTCATCGTCGACCGGTGCAAGGACATGATCATCCGCGGTGGCTACAACGTCTACCCGCGGGAGATCGAGGAGGTGCTGTACGAGCACCCCGCCGTGGCCGAGGCCGCGGTCATCGGCGTGCCGGACGACAGTCTCGGCGAGGAGGTCGCGGCCGCGGTCGCCCTCAAGCCCGGTGCCACCGTCACCGTCGAGGACCTGCGGGAATTCGTGAAGGGGCAGGTCGCGGCCTACAAGTACCCGCGGCACGTGGTCAGGCTGGACGCCCTGCCCAAGGGCCCGACCGGCAAGATCCTTAAGCGCGAGATCGTCATCCCCACGCCCGCCCACTGACCACTCCTTGACGAGAAACGAGGCCTACCAATGCAGTACGAGAACATCGGTCGCTCGCTGGGCACCGACTACTTCCGGATCGCCGACCAGCTGACCGACGAGGAGATCCAGATCTGGCGCCGCGCTCGGGATTTCGTCGACGACGAGGTCCTGCCGGTGATCGGCGGCTACTGGGAGAAGGCCGAGCTGCCCTGGCCGCTGATCCGGCGGCTGGGCGAGTTGGGTCTGGTCGGCGCCGGCATCGAGGGGTACGGCTGCCCATCGATGAGCCCGGTGGCGGTCGGCCTGGTGGCCATGGAACTCAACCGCGGCGACGGCAGCCTGGGCACCTTCGTCGGTGTGCAGGCCGGCCTGGCCATGCAGTCCATCGCCATGTTGGGCTCGGAGGAGCAGAAGCAGCGGTGGCTGCCGGACATGGCCAAGCTGACCAAGCTCGGCGCGTTCGCGCTGACCGAGCCCAAGCACGGCTCGGACTCGGTTGCCCTGGAGACCACCGCAACCCGCGACGGCGACACCTGGGTGATCAACGGCGAGAAGAAGTGGATCGGCAACGGCACACTGGCCGACGTGGTCGTGCTGTGGGCGCGGGACACCGCCGACGGCAGGGTCAAGGGGTTCCTCGTGGAGAAGGGCAGCCCCGGCTACCACGCCGAGCGGATCGACGGGAAGGTCTCGCTGCGATCGATCTGGCAGGCCCACATCACCCTGACTGATCTGCGGGTGCCCGAGTCGAACCGGCTGCCCGGTGCGCACAGCTTCAAGGACGCCGGCCGGGTGCTGGCCGGCACCCGCAACGAGGTCGCCTGGGCGGCGCTGGGCCATGCCACCGCCGGCTACGAGATCGCGCTGGCCTACTGCCGGCAGCGCGAGCAATTCGGGCGGCCGCTGGCGGGCTTCCAGATCGTGCAGCACCGGCTGGTCAAGATGCTGGCCGAGGTGTGTTCGATGCAGTTGATCTGCCGTCAGCTGGGCCGGTTGCAGAACGAGGGTGCGCTGACCGACACGATCGCCGCGATCGCCAAGATGAACAACACGAGCAGGGCCCGCCAGGTGATCGCCGAGGCGCGGGACCTGCTGGGCGGCAATGGGATCCTGCTGGAGTACCACGTGATCCGGCACATGGCCGACATTGAGGCCATTCACACCTACGAGGGCACCGAGACCATCCAGACGCTGATCGTCGGGCGCGACATCACCGGCGTCAGTTCGTTTGCCTGACCGGCTGCACCGACCCGAGAACCGGAGACAACCATGTCCGAGATCTACCTCGTCGACGCCGTCCGCACGCCGTTCGGCCGCGCCGGCAGCAAGGGCGTCTACGCCAACACCCGTGCCGACGACCTGGCCGCCACCGCCATCGCCGGCGTGATGGAACGCAACAAACAGGTGCCGCCGGAGCGGATCGACGACGTGGCCATCGCCGCCACCAACCAGCACGGCGACCAGGGCCTGACCCTGGGCCGCACCGCGGCGATCCTGGCCGGCCTGCCGGTCACCGTGCCCGGGCTGGCCATCGACCGCATGTGCTCGGGCGCGATGACCAGCGTCGCCCTGATGGCCGGGCAGATCGGCCACGACATGGTCGACCTGGCGTTGGCCGGCGGGGTCGAGCACATGGGCCACCATCCGGTCCGCTTCGACGACCTGAACCCGCGCTTCGCGGCCGACGGGCTGATCGACGAAGACGCCTTCAACATGGGCGTCACCGCCGAGAACCTGCACGACCTGCTGCCGCGGCTGACCCGCGAGCGGGCCGACCGGTACGCCGTGCACAGCCAGCGCAAGGCGCAGGCCGCCTACCAGGCCGGCCGGCTCCAGCCGGACCTGATCCCGGTCCCGGTCACCGCGCCCGACGGGGCCGCCGACCTGGTCACCGAGGACCAGGGCCGCCGGCCCGAGACGACGCTGGCCGGATTGGCCGGCCTGAAGACCCCGTTCCGGCCGAACGGGCGGGTCACCGCCGGCACCTCGTCGCCGCTGACCGACGGGGCCACCATCGGGCTGCTGGCCGGGGCCGATGCCGTCGACGAGTTCGCCCTGACCCCGAAGATGCGGCTGGTGTCCTGGGCGTTCACCGGGGTGCGGCCGGAGATCATGGGCACCGGGCCCATCCCGTCGACCGAGAAGGCGCTGCGCAAGGCCGGTCTGAGCATCGACGACATCGGCCTGTTCGAACTCAACGAGGCGTTCGCCGTGCAGGTGCTCGCCCTGCTGGACCATTTCGGCATCGACGACGACGACCCGCGGGTCAACCAGTGGGGCGGCGCGCTCGCCGTCGGGCATCCGCTGGCCGCGTCCGGGGTCCGGCTGATGATCCAGCTGGCCGCGCAGTTCGCGCTCCGGCCCGACGTGCGCTACGGGCTGACCGCGATGTGCGTGGGCCTGGGTC
This sequence comes from Nakamurella sp., assembly GCA_036524715.1. Classification (GTDB taxonomy): domain Bacteria; phylum Actinomycetota; class Actinomycetes; order Mycobacteriales; family Nakamurellaceae; genus Nakamurella. Next base: position 10,126 of record DATDBV010000722.1, read on the forward strand.
AGGGCGGCTCAATGATCTGGGAGAACCCGTACTACGTCAAGATCTGACGGACCCCGGGCCGGTCCGCTGCGCCGATGACTCAGACTGGCCCGGTGACCTACCCCGTTGACTTCCCCGTGCCCATCGACGCCGGCGGCCCGGGCGCCGGCTCGCCCCTGGGCGGCTTCGGCGGCAACGCGCAGGCCGACCGGGACGCGCACCGCGCCGTGCTGACCGACCTGGGCAAGGCGCCGGTCCTGTTGGTGCACGGCAACGGGGGAGCGGCCGACGTCCGGCCGTGGGACCTGCTGGACCAGCGCAGGTTCCTGCGCGCCGCTGGCTATGCCGACGAGATCATCTGGGCGCTCAGTTATCTCGCTGCGGGCACGGTCGACCTGCAGACCCCGCACACCAACAACGTCGACGATGTCCGCAACTTCCTCGAGGCGGTGTGCGGTTATCTGGGCGTCGACGTCGTCGACGTCATCGCCCACTCGCTGGGCTGCTCCATGGTGTACTCGGTGGCCCGGGGACTGAAGCGGAAGGCGTCGCCGATCGTCTGGGACCAGCCCAAGAAATGGCACCGGATCGGCACGTTCGTCGCGTTGGCCGGCGCGTTTCACGGGTTGGGCGCCGGGTCGATCGGCGAGTGGCGCACCGGCGGCGAGTTCATGACCGAACTGCTCGCCGAGACCGAGGGCGGCGGCGGTGAGACTCCTTTCGGCGCCGCTGATCCCACCACCGGAGGAACGCAGCCGCACATCATCACCTACTTCTGCGGCACCGCCGCCGGCGACTTCGTCGACGCGCAGAACCCCGGCACCGGCCGGTTGGACGGGGCGGTCAACCGCTCCTACAACCTGGGCTCGGGCACCCAGGGGCATCAGGCGATCAAGGAGAGCCAGGCCGTCTTCGACGACTTCCTTCCGCGGCTGAACTCCACCCCGCCGACCCCGCCGGTGGTCCTCGCCCTGCGGCCCGCGTCCGGTGCGCAGCAGCCCGGGGTCGCTGTCACGGTGCAGGTGAAGCCAGACCGGGACGTCACCGTCACCGCCGAGCGGGTCGTCACCGAATTCGCCAACGGCTACCTGGTTCGCACCGTGCTGGATGCCGCCCTGGCGATCGTCCGCGACGGGGGTGGCCTGACGTTGACCGACCCGGGCGTCTGGGAGGTG
>DATDBV010000723.1:0-2720 GCA_036524715.1 Nakamurella sp.
CGGGCCAGGGTGGCGGCCGCGGCCGCGCGGGATCGCACGCCGAGCTTCGTCCGGGCGTTCGCGATGTGCCGGTGCACGGTGTGCGGACTGACCGTCAACCGATCCGCGATCTGCGCGTCGGTCAGCCCGTCGGCGACCAGCACGAGGACCTCCCGCTCCCGTTCCGTGATGGCGTCGGGCCCTGGGATAGTCGGTCTGGTCGGGATCCGATGTCCCAGGCCGCGCAGCATCGCGTCGGCCACCGCGTCGGCGTCACCTCGCCAGGGAAAGTGATCGACGCCGTCGAGCGCGACGAACGTCGAACCCCTGACCCGGCGGGCCACGTCCGCGCCGAGCGCGAACGGCACCGCCCGGTCGTCGCGTCGATGGATCACGCAGGTGGGCACGGGCACCCGGGCCAGGTGATCGGTCACGTCCATCGCATAGCTGGCCGTCAGCGACCGCACGGCCTGCTCGCGGGTCGCGGACTGCCGCTGGAACCTGGCGAACGCGTCACGTTCGTCCGCGGACGACCCGGGCACGAAAACGTCGGCGAGCAACCGGGACCCGAGCCCCCAGTGGGTCGCGATGACCTCCAGCAGCGCGGTCCGGGCCGCGTCCGGGGCGATGTCCGCGCCGCGGGCGAACGATCCGTACAGCACGAGCCGGTTGACCTGGTGCGGCCGGGCGGCCGTGTAGGCGGCCGCGGTGGCCGCACCGGAAGACGCCCCGACGAGGCCGAACCGTTCCAGACCGAGGGCGTCGACAACCCCGGCCATCACGGCGACCTCGTCGTCGAGGCCGTGCGGGATCGCGCCATCCGGGCCGGACGCCCCGCTGCCGGGCCGGTCGTAGCGGATGATCGAATGCCGGGATGCGAGCCGGAAGAAGAATTCTCGGAACAGCCGGTCCTGCCAGTTGAGCCGCAGATGGCTGCACCACCAGCCGCCGATCACGACCGGGGGTCCGTCGCCGACAACCGAATACGCGAGCGTGTCGCCCGCGACGGTCGCGGTTCGGACGACCTGATCCTCGATGCCCAGCACGACTACCTCCGCGGGCAGCCTACGACAGCGCCGCGTAGCGGTCCTTCCATCCGATCGGACCACCTGGTCGGTGAGGGCGACCCGGACGGCCCTGGCCGACGCCGCGACGTGCCCGGCCGGGTCGCCAGCACGAACGGGGTCGGTGGATCGGACCGTGGCACCCCCGGCATCGCCGGAATCGGTCATCGCGAGATGGCCCGATTCGGCCACGCGCCACCCCCGCCCCGCCGCGGACCATCGCGGCATGAACATCACTGCAACGACGCGGAGCCGACGTTGGTTCGCCACCTGGTATCCGACAATGATGGGGCGGGTCGAGCGGAGCGGCCAGGCCACCCTGCGCCGCGACCAGCTCGCCGCCGCCACCGGCCGCGTCCTGGAGATCGGAGCCGGCAGCGGGCTTTCCGTCACGCACTACCCGGTCGGAGTCGACGAGCTGGTTCTCCTGGAACCGAATCCCGCATTCCGCGCGCGGCTCCACAATCTGGTCGGCGACCGGCCGGGTCCGGTGTCGATCGTCGACGGCGACGCGCACCACCTGCCCTTCCCGGATGCGAGTTTCGATACGGTGACGGCGTCGCTGGTCTTCTGTTCGCTCGAGGATCCGGTGCAGGCGCTTGCCGAGGTCCACAGGGTGCTCGGGCCGGGCGGCCGGTTCCTGTTCCACGAGCACGTCCGTGGCGGACCCGTCCGGGGACTGGTCCAGGATCTCCTGACCCCGCTGCAGCGTCGTCTGGCCGACGGTTGTCATGCGAACCGCGACTTCGAGTCGCTGTTGGCCGCATCGCCGCTCGACGTGGTGTCGATCGCCCACCGGCGGATGCCCACGTCGATTCCCACGATTGTGCCGCTCGTGGTCGGCGCCGCCGCGCGCCATGACGAGGTGCCCGTGCGCACCTCACCGGGAGGAGCCGTCGGCGAGCGGGAAGCTGTCGAATCGGCCGGCCGAGCGACCCGGCCCAGCCGGGTGTGAAGGCCGGCCAGGCCGCTGTGTTCTGCTATTCCCCGGGCGGCAAGACCTGGAGGGTGCGGTCCCGGTCCCGCGCTGGTCGCTCGACCAAGATCACCGTTTCGGGGCTGATTCTCGTGCCCCCGCACCCGCACATTTCCACCGGGATCCTTCGGCGTTATCTGTGATCCGCAATGGGAGGATTGTCGGTTTGGACCTCATCCTCCAGGTTCACCAGGGCAGGCAACGACATGGGAAGTGAACGTTCGGTGCGCCGCCGCACACGCGGGGGTCCGTGGATGGTGGTCCGAACGGTGCTCGCGCTCGCGGTGCCGGCCCTGATCGCCGCGTGCACGTCGGGGGCGGGCGGCGCCGAGGTCGGCACGATCGCGGTCCGACTGACCGGCGGTCCGTCCGCCGGCGAGCTGTCGTTCGTGCCGATCACCTCGATCGACACGGCGGGCAACGACATCCCGCTGCCCGCCGCGGACAGCGGGGTGACCCCGCAGGGCGACGGTGACGCCGAGTGTCAGACGGGACTCGCGATCGGTATGGTCGGCCCACCGTCCTTCGAATACGAGGACTCGTTCCTGTTCGACAGCGTGACGCTCGCGGTCGAACAGGCCAACGCGGCGAACCCCGGATGCCAGCTGACGGTGCAGAAGTTCCTGGCTCCCGACTCCGACCTGGAGCGGCTGGAGACCGCCAAGACGATCATCGAGGACCCGTCGGTCATCGGCCTGCTC
>DATDBV010000724.1:0-2919 GCA_036524715.1 Nakamurella sp.
CATACCGATCACGCTTCCGCCCAAGCGCGGCAGCCAAGTTGCGCCGAACCTACTGTGCGGAAATCCGCGCTAATGACGTTTATGCGGAATTCCGCATAAGAGGCACGCGTGTGTCTCGTTGCTCCTGTCATTGGGCGTCAACCCGCGCACCGTGATGGAGATCGTCGGGCACAGCGCTCTGGAGATGACCATGAACGTCTACGGCCATGTGAACCTGGACACCCAGAGGAGGGCGCTCGATGAACTCGACCAGTCTCTGCGATAGCAGGGCCCTGCTATCAAATGCTGCTATCAATCCGCCGAGAGGATCAACCATGATCATCTACACCCAGTCTGACCTGGGCAAACGTGGTGCGCCATCAGGGACTCGAACCCCGAACCCGCTGATTAAGAGTCAGCTGCTCTGCCAATTGAGCTAATGGCGCGTGACCCCGGGGTTGCCCCAGGACCGGCGATGACTCTACCTGGTCACCCCGTAGGAACGCGAAACGCCTGGTCAGAGACTTCTTGGGGCGGTGGGAGGCGGGTGAGAGACACGATCCGCAAACCTGTCGGCATGACGATCGACAGCGCGGGGCGCCCCGTCCCCTGTCGACCGCCGGCAGGCCCGCACCCCGGGGCCTGTCCGGACTCGCCTTCGACGAAGCGGGCTTCGACGGCCAGTTCGTCCCGCCACCGATTGGAACCCATCCGAGGCGTCACCGCGGGGGAGGTCGTGTCGATCTTCGGCGATCTGCGCGAGGGCGGAGATGCGCCGTTCACGGGGAGGCATCCGACCCGCAGACCAAAGCAACGGCGCCCGTCCTCACTGGTCACCGACGTCCCGCCGATGAGCTCGACCTCCGGATACGGCACCGGCATCGGCATCCGTGGCGGGTGGTGGAGGCATGACGGCGACATCCCCCGGCTACACGTCGTCACTACAGCACAACGACGACCCGCTGATGACGATCATCGTGCTCACCAACAGTGACATCGGCATTTGGAGCGAGGGCACGACAGCGCCGGCGCCGGCGGTGCTGCCGGCGCTGCAGGAGGGCCTGCGTAGCAGGTGTCGGCGCAGCTCTGAAGCCTCTTGCCAATGCCAGGTAGCCTTGGCTGACAAGCTGCGGGACCAGCGACGGTGCTGCCCGCCATCCGGAGGAACCTATGGCTTCAGCGAGCAGCCGCTCGGCGGGCCCCCGGGAGGGCGTCACCCGGCCGGCCCCCGCCTCGTTCCTCGCCCTGCCCAAAGGGTCCGATGCGATCAGTGAGCGCAACCGACTCGAGCGGGCCTACGACACGTTCCTGAGCACCGGCGAGGTCGGCTCGGTCCGCCCGGTGGTGGCCGAATCCTGGCGACTGTCCCGGGCCAGTGGGGTGAGCCCGGACGGGGTGCTGCCCGAGGTCGACCTGCTCGACGTCGACCTGGAGGCCTACCGTTCCAACCATCCACTGGCCGCCGTCATGCCGTTGATCCGGCGGCTGCTGATCGACGAGGCCGAGGAGGCCGGCGCGATCGTGGTGGTCGCCGACGCCGACGCCCGCCTGCTGTGGGTGGAGGGCGACGCGCAGTTGCGCCGGCACGCGGAGGCGATGAACTGGGTCGCCGGATCCCGCTGGGACGAGCGGGTGGCCGGCACGAACGCCCCGGCCGCGGCGATGCGGCTCGACCATGCCCTGCAGGTCTTCGCCCGCGAGCACTTCGCCAGCAACGTGGCCGGCTGGTCGTGCACCGCCGCCCCGATCCACGACCCGCTCAGCGGCCAGGTGCTCGGCGCCCTGGACATCACCGGCCGCGACGAGGTCGCCGCCCCCGCGGTCCTCGGCCTGGTCCGGGCGGCGGCCGCCGCGGCCGAGACCGAACTGCGGATGCTGGCCCTGACCCAGCGCAGTGCCAAACCGGTCCGCAGGTCCACCGCCAAACCGGGAGCCAGACACTCCGGACCCGCCCTGCTGTTGTTGTCCGGCATCCAGCGGCTGTCCGTCCTGGGTCGGGACCGGGCCGTCCTCGGCGCGGATGGTGACCAGGTCAACGGGACCGAGCTGTCCGTCCGGCACTCCGAGCTGCTGTTCCTGCTGGCCCGGCATCGCGCCGGCTACAGCGCCGACCAGCTGGCGATCGCCCTGCACGAGCGGGACGTGCCGGCGGTCACAGTCCGCGCCGAGCTGAGCCGATTGCGCTCCATGGTCCCCGAGTTGGGCCTGTCCGGACGCCCCTACCGGCTGACGTCGACCCTGACCACCGACGTGGACGTGGTCCGCGAGTGCCTGCGCGGCGGGGATGTCGCCGGGGCCGTGGACGCCTACCCCGGTCCGATCCTGCCGTCCTCGGAGTCACCGGAGGTGCAGGTCGAGCGCGACGAGGTGCACCGCGAGGTCCGCTCGGCGGTGCTGGGCTCGTCCAATCCGCAAGCGGTGCTGCGCTTCGCCAACCGCCCCTGCAGCCGGGAGGACACCCTGGTCTGGCGGCACGCGGTCCGGCTCGCCCCGCCGACGACCAAGCCGGTGCTGGTCGAACATCTGCTGCGGATCGAGCGCGAATTCGGACCGCGCTGAACAATCCGGCTCCTACGTCGCCGGATTATCTGCGCGCCCGGTCCTCCTGTGCGCAGTGGCGGCCTCGCAAGCTCGGCCGACCAGAGGTGGCGTGCCGGTCGGTGCCCGCTGATCCGAGAACTGTTCCGGCAGAGTGGTTTCCAGCGTCAGGGTGGCGGTGGCGCATTGGTCGGGCGCAGCTCGCCCCGGATTATCGGTCCGACATCCGCTCCGAGTAATCCCGCAGGGCCGGCCGGGCCTGCGCGCTCGGGCCGATCACCAGGCCGAAGCCGAGATCGTCGAGCACCGCGCGAACGTCATCGACCGGCAGGGAGCCGTGCCGCTCCAGCACCAGGTGTGGGCGGCGATCACCCGGGACGTGCTCGACCCGGTGGAACCCGA
>DATDBV010000725.1:0-7127 GCA_036524715.1 Nakamurella sp.
GCGGCCGGACTGGACCAAACGCGGCTTCCTGCGCGGATACACCGACCACCGGTACACGTTCGGCCGCTACTTCTCCCCGCTCGAACCCAACCGGCCCCGCACGATCGACCGACTCCTGGCCGACAACGACGTCGTGCTCTATGACCGCGAGACCGACCCCGGCGAGAGGATCAACCTCGCCGCCGACCCCGCGCAGCGTGACCTGGTCTTCGACCTGGCCGGCAAGCTGGAGTCGCTGATCGATGCGGAGATCGGCCCGGATACTCGCGCCTGGGTTCCGGAACGGCCTCGCCTCCTCGGGTGGCCCACCTGGCGCGGCGACTCTCGCTGACATCCGGCAAGTCTCGCTGGCCGCTTCACGGAAGCGGCATGTGACGTTGGCCGGTGAGGTGTCCGTGCGCCCCGGCCGCGATGGCCCTGGTCCCCGCCACATACCGCGACCAGTCGGGCGGCGTGCTCCCATTCCACCTCGGTGGGCAGCGCCTTTCCGGCACCGTTCCGCATGCGCGGTCGCGTCCTCGACCCCGACCTGCACGACGGGGTGGTGGCCGAAACGAACCGCCGACACATCCGGTCAACCGTGACCTTGCTCGGTGGCGGTCGTCTCGTCGCCGGTCAGCGCTTCCTCGATCGTCATGGTGGGCTTCCTGTTCGACCACGGATCCGGTGGTCGACGTTCTCGCGCCACCGATCGTGTGACCTCATTCGATCCGGGTGACACGCGTCAAGTATTCAGAGGCGCAGCGTTCAGCACCAATGTCGCCGGCTCACCGGCAGCAGACCTGAGGCGGTCCGGGCCACCGGCGTGCGAGAACTGGCCACAGCTGACGACGTTGTTCATCCGTCACGGATGAGGCCCTGTCGCGGGTCCACTGATTGGATGGAACGGGACGATCCTGCCCGCCGCCGCTGGTCGACACCGGCACGATTGACTGCTCGATCTTGTGTCCGTCCAACGGAGGAAGCTCGGACCGCGAGTCCGCGGGTCAGGGTCAGATGAGGTTGAGGGCGCGGGCGCGCTCGACCGCATCGCGCCTGTTCGTGACGTCAAGTTTGCGGTAGATCGCCCTGAGGTGGGACTTCACGGTGTTGACCGACAGGTACAGGTCGGCGCCGATCTCGGAAGACTTCAGCATGGTCGGCAGGTAGCGAAGGACGAGCGTTTCCCGGTCGGTGAGCTGCTCGACCGCATGGTTCGGGAGAGCCGGTTCCGGAACCGGTTGGGGTGTGATGGCGTGCTGGATCACGTCGGCGAAGTCGTGTCGGACCCCGGTGACGTGCCGGTACTGGACGATCATCTCGGTGACGGCGCTGCCGGCCCGCACGAATGGCGCGATCAGGGTCTCGGGTTCGGCGAGTTCGATTGCCTCGGTGATGGCTTCCAGTGCAGCCGTGGTGCGGTGCCGCCGGCCGAGGGCGACCGCGGCGAGCACTCTGGCATCGACCGCCTCGACCAGATACGGCAGCGCCGATTGCCGCAGCGGCTCCAACAGCTGCAGGGCCGTGCCCGGCTCGCCAAGAGCCAACCACGCCCTGGCCAGGACCACGCTCGCCCTGGCGCCGGAAAGCCCGCCACGGTCGGCGGCGATCGCCGCGCTGAGCTCGATGGCCTCTGCTGGTGCACCGGCCACCACGTGCGCCTCGGCCTGTGCGGTGGCGCACCAGTCGGCGAGCATTGTCGGCAGGTCCCCGGCCGTCGCCCGTTCGTCTCGTAACCGGGCCCACGGCCGCCCGCAGGCCGTCCGTATCTCCTCGGAGTACGGCGACGTTGACAGCGGCGATGCCCAGGGCGAGTCGGCCGGCCTGGTCGTTCACGCGGCTGCTGGCGGCCAGACCTCGGCCGATCTGGTTGTCGGCCAGGTCCGGTTGGTTCTGGGCCAGGTGGATCAGTCCGAGCATCAGATAAGCCGGCAACGCTTGGATCTCGGATCCCCACCCATGGGAATCGAGGGACTGCTGAGCGTCGGATGCCTGTCGATGGGCGGATCGCAGCCGACCGTGCAGAAGGTCCAGCAACGCCAGATGCACGTGGGCGTTGAGTTCGGCCAACCCCATGACCAGTTCTCGGGAGTGTGCCTGGGCGGCGAACAGGCTGATCTCCGCGGCGGCGAAGTCGCCGGCCCAGAGTTGGCCGACCGCAAGGTTGTTGGTCGCCATGACCCGGAAGTGCCGTCCGGACGACAGCGACGACCGCGGCGCCTGGTCCACGAGGTGCAGTACGTGAGCGGCGGCCGGGACCAGGGTGGCGGAGTCGTGGAAGCGGGCGTCGACCATCCGGCTGGTGGCGAGCACGATCTCCGCACCCGGTCTGACGTCGGCCGGGGCGGCAGTGAGGAATTGTCCGGCCTCGTCGGCGTCCAGGCGCATCGCCTCATAGTCGCCGCGGCGGAAATGACAGATCGTGGCCGCCAGCAATGTGCACCATCCCGGGTGCTGGACCGCCCTCGCCGCGACGGGGTCGAGCGCGGCGACCAGCGCCGTACTGTCCGGGGTCAGCATCAACGGTGTCGCCGCGATCATCAATCGCCCGACCTCATCCAAGTCCCCGGCGTCGATCGCATGCCGGATGCCTTCGACCGGCTGCCCGTGCGCGGCGAACCACCGAGCGGCCCGCAGGTGCAGGTCCCGGACCGCCGCCGGCTGTTCCAGGGCGAGCCGGTGGGCGAGCATCTCCCGGAACAACGGGTGGTAGCCGAACCAGTCCCGCCGCTCGCCGAATGCGACGACGAACGCGTTGGCCCCGATCAGCTTCTCCAGGATCAACTCGCCGTCGACGCGCCCGCTGAGTTCCGTAGCCAGGTCAACGGTCAGCCGTCGCACAATGCTGGTCCTGCAGAAAGTTCCGGTGGTCCTCGGGCAGCCGGTCCACCACCTCACCGATCAGGTACTCGGCGACCGAACCCTCGGTGCCGGAGAACCGGGCGATACCCCGGTCAATGTCGTTCGGGTCCAAGGACATCGACGCCAGTCGCAGCCCGGCCGACCAGCCCTCGGTGCGGGTGAGCAGGGCCTGCACCTGCCGGTCCGAGAGCCGGAGGCCGCTACGGTCGAACAGCTCGGCAGTTTCCGGCGCGGTGAACGCCAGGTCACGCGAGCGGATCTCCGCGAGCTCGCCGTTGACCCGGAGTCGATGCAGCCGCAGCCTTGGATCGGCGCGGGTCGCGATGACCAGCCGCAGGTGGGGCGGTGAACGGTCGATCAGCTGGTCGAACGACTCGAGCACCACCGGGTTGGTGATCGCCTGGAAGTCGTCCAACACCAGCACCACCGGGGCGGGCAGGTCGGCGAGACCGAACCGGATGTCCCGCAATTCGACGGCACCGAAGGCGGCGCCCGGCACGATGCCACGAAGCGGGCTACCGTCCGGCAGTGCGCCGCCGATCCGCAACGCATCCAGCACGTCGGACCACGCGGTGGCCAGGTCGTTATCGGTGGCGTCAACGGTCAACCAGGCCACCGCGCCGGGGCTGCGCGGCTCACGACCTGCCCAGGATGCCACCGTCAACGTCTTCCCGGAACCAGGTCCGGCGACCACCAGGGTCACCGGACGCTCGACGCCACGACTCAGCCGCCCGTCAAGACGGGGTCGGGCCACCAGCGTGGCCGGGTTCGCCGGTGCCGGGACCAGGAATCGCAACGGGATTCCGCTCGGACCAGCCACCGGTCCTCCCGTCCGTCATCGGGCGCATCCTGCCCGATTCTAGGTGGCCCAACCTGCAATCCAGACCTGACCGACAGGGATGCGCCGGCCCACCCGGAACGGATGAGGTGCGCAGCCGCGAGGTCCGTCACCGTGAGCCCGATGTCACGAGCACCTACCCAGGAGGTTGGGATGGCGGCGCTGGACTATGAGATCACCGTGACCGGCCTGGTACCAGCGACCGTGCTGGCGGAGTTCGAGTGCGTCGACGTCGTGGTGCACCCGACAGTGACCGTGCTGCGCGGCCCGGTCATCGACCAGTCGGCACTGCATGGCATCCTCGACCGGCTGCAGGGCATGGACCTGGAACTGGTTGCCGTGCACCAGGTACCCGAGGATCGAGGCCACCGGTGACGGCCGAGGCCCGGTCCGCCTACGCGCCCGCCGACGTGGGCGTCTACGAGTTTCGGATCGCCGGCACCGTGGGCCCGCTGACCCGGGCCGCACTATCCGACTTCGACGCCGTCGTCATTCCCCGCTTCACCGTGCTGACCGGCACCTGCAGCGGCCCGGACGAGCTGCACCGCCTGCTCGTCGTGCTGGAAACACAGGGACCACCGGCCACCGCTGTGCGAGTCACCACCGGTCATCGACCGTCCGTCGATCCGGATGCAACAACTCGGGCGGGGCGCCCCCAGAGGGCTGGTGTGACATGACGACGAAGGTGATCGCTCACGCGAGCGTCGCCGGCCGGCGGGCCAAGGTGGCCAACGCCCGATCGGACACCCCATTGTCCAGTCACCTGGGGTGGACGCCGCCCGCGGATCGACCCGACCCGGTCGCCTTGCTGGAGGAACAGAACACCACCCGGGAACCGGATCTGGTCCCGGTCCGGCACGGCCGGATGATTGTCTCCCCGTTCACCTTCTCCCGGGGCGCCGCGAAGTTGGTGCACGATGTGGTGCCGACCGGTCGGGCTGCCTCCTTGAGTGGTCGATTCGCTGGGACAGCGGAAAGGCGCCATAGTCCACCGCGCGGTCTAATACGCAGGTGACCGTAGCTGCCGCGGTTTTCGCCGCCCTCGTCCTGTGCTTCGCTGCCACCGCTCGATGGTTGAGCCTGGTGCACGTAGGTGCACCGATCGCGTTCATGGCGGCCGGCGCGGTGATCTCGGCGGTGGCTCCGTCCACGACCGCGGAGATGGCGGAGGTGGTCAAGGTCGTCGCGGAGGTGACGCTGGCGTTGATCCTGTTCCATGACGCGGCGCAGGTCCGCCCGAGGCAGATCCGGGCCGACCGCGGACTGATCATCCGGCTGCTGCTGGTTGGATTGCCGCTGACGGTGTTGTTCGGGTTCCTCCTGGCCCGGGTGTTGTTCCCGGCGATGCCGGTGATGATTGCGTTGCTGCTCGCGGCGGCGTTGTCGCCGACCGATGCCGGCCTGGGCGCGGCCACCGTGCTGAATCCGGTGGTGCCGGTACGTATTCGACGCACCCTGAACGTCGAGAGCGGACTGAACGATGGGCTGATCACTCCGGTGGTGCTGTTCGCGATCGCCGCCGCCGCGGGGGAAGAGGGGCTGCGCGCCGGTGTCACCGTGGTGCAGAGTCTGGTCGACCTGGGTGTGGGTGCGGTGTTGGGTGCGGTCGTCGGCGCCGGTGGCGGGCTGGTCCTCGGCCTGTCCCGGCGTCATCGGCTCAGTACCGCGAGTACCCGCTCCCTCGGTGTGCTGGTGCTGCCGATCCTGGCGTATTGCCTGGTGGCGTTGGTCGGTGGGAACAGTTTCGTGGCCGCGTTCGTCGCGGGCACCGCGTTTACCGCGGCGGCGTCCTGGGTGGACGAGGAGGAGTCGGCCCTGGACCGGACGGAGGCGCTTTCGGAGCTGTTGGGGTTCGCCGTCTGGCTGGTTTTCGGACTCGCCGCGCTCCCGCTGATCCGGGACCGCATCGGTTGGCGCGAAATGCTCTTCGCGGTGCTGTCGCTCACGGTGCTGCGGATGCTGCCGGTCGCGGCGTCGTTGATCGGCTCCGGGCTCAAGACCCCGAGTGTCGCGTTCATCGGCTGGTTCGGTCCGCGGGGCCTGGCCTCGATCGTGTTCGCATTACTCGCGGTCGAGGATCTGGAGGCCGACGACCCGCTCCGCACGGCAATCGCCACCATCGCGATGACGGTGCTGCTCAGTGTCATCCTGCACGGTCTGACCGCCGATGTTCTCGCCCGACGGTTCGGCGCGTGGGTCGACCGTGAACGCCCGCCGGTCGAGACTGCACCGGCGACCGAGCCCCGCGCCCGTCGCGCGTTGGCGCCTCGGCGGGAGCCCCGATCCTGACGCCGTGGTGACCGTTGGTCATCCTCGCCCACGCCGCCGCCGCCACGAGGCGACCTCACGGGCTCGGCAGCCTCGTCGGGGCCGCCGTCGCCTGTGCTGATGGTTCGCGCCGGTCAGCAGCCCGCCCACCCACCCTGCGTTCAGGCCAACGGCGTGCCGGTTCGAGCGGCGTCGACGACCTGGGCGATGGCCTGACCGGACACGGCGGCGACGGCCTGGTCGTCGAGCAGTGATTCGTGGCTGGCGCCGGGGACGACCAGGTGGATGCTGTTGCCGGAGAGCCCGGCCACGTCTTCCTGGGCGGCGAGCCAACCGGTTTGGGCGTCCATGGGTGCGGTGAGCACGGCCAGCGGCAGGTCGCCCAGGGTGGTGACGGCGCCGGCCTGGGCCATCATGGTCGGCACCATCGCGAGCTCGTCGCGTTGGCTGCGGGCCTGCACGGCGGTGGACCAGTCGGCGCGTGCCTGCTGCCTGGCCTCGGCGGGCAGACCCGGGTGGCTGGATGCGTTGATCAGCTCGGTGGCCCCGAGTCGGGCCAGGCCGGGAAACAAACCTGTTGCGGTGGTGAACATGTCGTAGAAGGCCGGGTAGTCGGGGAGCGAGCTGAACGCGGTGGGAGGGGTGGCGTCCAGGAGCACCATGCCGGCCACCTGCTGGGGATACCGGGCGGTGTAGTCGAGCACATACAGGCCGCCGAGGGAGTGCCCGACCATGACCAGCGGGCCGATGATGTCCGCGCGCTCCAGCAGGGTGTGCAGGTCGGTGGCGATCTGGTCGCCGTCCTGCGGGGTCGGGGAGGACTCGCTGCGGCCGCGGCCGGCCCGGTCGTACACGCAGACCCGGGTGTGCGCGGCGACGGTCGGGGCGATCCATCCCCACGCCGCGGAGGTCTCACCGAGGCCGGGTTCCAGAATCACGGTCGGCTCGCCCGATCCGGTGCAGGACAGGTACAGCCGGTGGTCGCCCACGTCGATGAGCTGCCCGGGCATCGACTCGACGGATGCCTGATCGATGGACTGCGTGACGGTGTGGTGGCCGCCGCCGACGGCCGCGAGGCCGGTGACCGCGACGATGGGGTAGAGCATCCACCGGCCGCCGCGGCGGGGTAGTTGCCTGCGGATCTGGATGGTGATCCAGGCGAGCAGGCCGAGTAGAACCG
>DATDBV010000726.1:0-6816 GCA_036524715.1 Nakamurella sp.
GAATCAACCCGATGGTCGACATCGACAGTGGCACCAGCGCTCGCGTCACACCGCTCCCTGTTGACCTGCGTGCAGCGCCGCCGGCCGGTCGACGCGATCCCGTGCTTCCCGGCCGCCACACGTGGCGACCGCCCTGACCAGGATAGGACGCGAGTGCCTCGGGCGATCCGGGCCGGCGCCCGCGCGATCACCGGCGGGCCGGGGTCGTTCATGCAGCTGTGCCGGCAGCGCCGAGGATCTACCGCCCCCAGTGTGGGACACCTGGTCGCACAACACTTTTCGTGATGTCACCGGCCCGTCGGAGACCGGTCACCGTGAGTCCCATGATCGAGGGAGCACTTTCGGCGCTTCGTCGGCACGTCGAAGGACCGAAATCCCTCCCTCGAGCGCCCCGGTCCGGCCGTGTCGCCGTCGACCCTCAGCCGGCGACCGGCTCCCGAGCGGCCGCCGCTTCGATCGCCGAGGGAGCCATCACCGCGATCAACCGGCGCAGGTCCTCCTGGGTGGCGAACTCCACCACGATGCGGCCCTTGGTGCGGCCGAGTTCGAGCCGGACCCGGGTGTCGAATGCGTCGGACAGCGCGCCGGCCAGATTCTCCAGGCCCGGGATCGCCCGCTTGGGCGCGGTGGCTCGCCGTCGGGGCGCGGTGCGGCCGAGCAGCAGGGTGACCGCCTCCTCCGTGCCCCGCACCGACAGTCCTTCGGCGACGATCCGTGCCGCCAGCTGCTCCTGATCGTCCGGATCGCTCAGGGACAGCAGCGCCCGCGCGTGGCCGGCCGACAGGACGCCGGCCGCGACCCGGCGCTGGACCGGGATCGGCAGCTTGAGCAGCCTGATGGTGTTGGAGATGACCGGTCGGCTGCGGCCGAGCCGGGAGGCCAGCTCCTCCTGGGTGACGTCGAACTCCTCGAGCAGCTGCTGATAGGCCGCCGCCTCCTCCAACGGGTTGAGGTTGGCCCGGTGGATGTTCTCCAGCAGGGCGTCCCGGAGCATCTCGGCGTCCCTGGTCGCCCGAACGATCGCCGGGATGGTGGTCAACCCGGCCCGTTGGGCCGCCTGCCAACGTCGCTCGCCCATCACCAGTTCGTACCCGCCGGCCGCCAGCTCCCGGACGACGATGGGCTGCAGGAGGCCGAACTCCTTGATGGAGTGCGTCAGTTCGGCCAGGGCCTCCTCGTCGAACACCGTCCGCGGATTGCGGGCGTTGCGCTGGATCCTGCCCACCGGGACCTCGACATAGCGGGGACCCGCGTCCGCCTCGGTGGCAGCGTCGCCGGCGCCCGCGAATCCCGTCGTTGACGGCTCAACTTCCTCGGCCACCGCCGGCTCGTCCGCCTCCTGCGGGTCCGCCACCTTCGGCGAGGTGACCCTCGGCGAGGTGACCAGGGCCAGCGGCGGCGCTTCGCGCTTGACCGGCGTTCCGTTGATGAGGACGTCGGCCACCGTCGTGGTGGTCGGTCCGGTCGGGATCAACGCGGCCAGGCCACGTCCCAGTCCACCCCGCGACTTCGCGGTCATGCCTGCTCCTTCGTGCCTCGTTCGGCGATTTCGCGGGCGGCGTCCAGGTAGCTCAGGGCGCCGCGGGAACCGGGGTCGTAGGTCATCACGGACTGGCCGAAGCCGGGGGCCTCCGACACCTTCACCGATCTCGGGATCGTGGTGCGCAGGACCATGTCACCGAAGTGGTGCCGGACCTCGTTGGCGACCTGGTCGGCCAGTTTCGTCCGGCCGTCGTACATGGTCAGCAGGATGGTGGAGACCACCAGCTCCCGGTTCAGGTGTTCCTGGACCATTCCGATGTTGCGCAGCAACTGGCCCAGGCCCTCCAGCGCGTAGTACTCGCACTGGATCGGGATCAACACCTCGTCGACCGCGGCCATCGCATTCACGGTGAGCAGGCCGAGGGACGGCGGGCAGTCGACGAGAATGTAGTCGTAATAGGTGTCGATCGCCTCGATCGCCTTCTTGAGTCGGGTCTCCCGCTCCGCCATCGACACCAATTCGATTTCCGCGCCGGCCAAGTCGATGGTCGCCGGAATGCAGCCGAGTCGAGGGGCGTCCGGACTGGTTTGAATTGCCTCGGCGGGAGTGATGTCGCCGAGCAGCACGTCATACACCGACGGCGTGCCGGATTTGCGTTCCACACCCAGGGCGGTGGACGCATTTCCCTGCGGGTCCAGGTCGATGACCAACACGTGCAGTCCGGCCAGGGCCAGCGCGACACCGATGTTCACGGTTGTCGTCGTCTTTCCGACGCCACCCTTCTGGTTCGCCACCGAGAAGACCCTGCGGTGTCGCGGCCGGGGCATGGTGAGGTCGCCCGACCGAATCTCCATGGCGGCCAGGGAAGCCCTGGCCAGCGGTGTGTCGTCGAGATCGATCCCGACGTCCGGCGCCACTTCGACGTCGATGCTCACGATGTCGCCTCCTGATCACGTTTGTGGCGGCCCGGCCGGCTCACCTGCGTTGTGTGGCCGGGTCGTCTGGCACGCTACGGCGCGCGATCGCGGATACTGGTGCACCACGCCGCAGATGTCGGGAACACCTGTGTTTCACGTGGAACACCGCGTCGGCGGCCCACCTATTCCACCGATGTTCCACGTGAAACGTGGTCACGATCGGTCGATGCCGTTTCACGTGGAACGTCGGATCATGACGTCGGCCGGATGAAGAACCGAATTCTCTCGCCCGTCGGCAAACCGAGATCAGCGCGTCGAGGAGCATTCGCCCAGTGCCTGATCCAGGATCTCGCACCCGAGTTTGATCTCGTCCACCGAGCACGTCAGCGGCGGCGCGATCCGGAAAATGCCACCCAGCCCGGGCAGCTGCACCACGTTCATGTGCAAACCCAGTTCCAGACACCGACGGGTGACCCGCCCGCCGAGCTCGGGCACGGCCTGCTTCGTCGTCCGATCCAGGACGAGTTCCACGCCCTGCAGCAAGCCCCGGCCGCGGACGTCGCCGACCGCCTCGTGCCCCGACCGGATTTCGAGCAGACCCGAACGCAGGACCTCGCCGAGTTCCCGGGCGCGCACGTCCATCCGGTCCCGCTCCAGAACGTCGAGCACCGTCGTGCCCACTGCCGCCACCAGCGGGTCCGAGACATGGGTCGTATAGAAGAGGTAGCCGCGGTCATGCGCCCGCTCCTCGACCTCCGCCGAGGTGACGGTGGCCGCCAGCGGCAGGCCGGCTCCGAGGGTCTTCGACAGGGTCAGGATGTCCGGGACCACGCCGTCCCGCTCGAAGGCGTACCAGGCACCGGTCCGGCACAGTCCGGTCTGCGCCTCGTCCAGGATCAGCAGCATGTCCCGCTCCCGGCACTTTCGCTGGAGGGCAGCGAAGTAGCCGGGCGGCGGTTCGATGACACCGCCGGACGAAGGGATCGGCTCGACCAGGCAGGCGGCCAACGACCCGACCGACTGGGCGTCGATCAGGTCGAAACCGAGGTCCAACTGCCGCCGCCAATCGAGCTCGCCGTCCGCGCCGGTCAAGTCCGGCCGGTACGGATTGGGAGTCGCCAGTGCAAAGTTCCCGGGCGACGCCGGGCCGTAGCCCTTGCGGCCCGAGCTGTAGGTCGCGGCCGCCGCACCCTGGGCCATGCCGTGCCACGACCCGGCGAAGGAGACGATCTCGTGGCCGCCGGTGACCAACTTGGCCATCCGCACCGATGCCTCGTTCGACTCCGCACCGGTGGTCAGCAGCAGAACCTTCTGCAATGGCTCCGGCAGCGTGCCCGCCAGGCGCCGGGCCAGTTCGACGACCGGACGGCTCAGCATCCCGCTGAACAGATGATCCAGCGAACCGATCTAGGATCGCACCGTCGCCACGATCTCCGGATGTGAGTGCCCGAGGATCGCCGACATCTGCCCGGAGGTGAAGTCCAGCAGCCGGCGGCCCTCGTCGGTGTACAGGTACGCGCCCTCGGCTCGGACGATGATCTCCGGCGTGAACGCCGGGCCGTACCGGACCAGGTGACGGTCGGCCTCCGCCCAGAACGCCGCTCGCTCATCGGCGGGGAAGGACACAAGCGCGGGAGCAATCAGGTCGCTGGACATGGCACGACCGTAACGACCTCGACCGCGGGTGAGCCGTCCGGTGCGGGACCGGCCGCGCCGATCGAGTCGGACGCCCGACGTATCAAGTCGGACGTCGGACGCTCGGAATGCCCGACTGCTTCGGTACGTCACCCGGGCCGGTGCCACCCTGGTCGACCCGGCCCGTCCGCGACGGCAGCCCCGATACGGTGCCGAACTGAACAGCAGGTGCCCCCGAAGGAGCGACCCGTCGGAACGACCGCGCGGTCCGGGCCGAACCGCGCCGAGATCCACCTGTGCAGCCATCTTTGACTGCCAACGTGGATCTCGGCGAAGCCCGCGCGGGCCGGGCTGATCATCTCGGCGCGGATACGTACAAATCGGGCGCAGTTCTTGCCACGTTGATCAGCGCGGCGGGCCAGCCCCGGCGGGGCCGTCCCCTCAGGGTGAACCTCGCTCTGCGGGCGGGTTCGTCGTTGCCGGCTGAACCCGGAGGGTTGCGCTGATCAAACACCAACGGAACCGGACAAAACGGCGCCAGAAATGGGTATTCGATCAGCGCAGGGTCGGGTCCGGGTGTGCGGAAATGGGCCCTTCGGGCATTTCGGTCGCCTGGGGGTTCGACTGGGCGGAGGCCGGTCAGCGGCGACCGTGAGTTGCGCCGATCTGTGAGCCACGGAACCGGACAAACCGGGATCGGAAACAGACCTTGGAACGGCGGCTACCGGCACACTACGTCGAGATCCGCACTGGCAGTCCAAGAAAGCTCCCCAGTCGGCCAAGCTTGCGAGGTCGCCATCAGGCACAGGTGGATCTCGGCGAATCCAGAGCCCCCGCTGGCCCCGATGGGCGGGCCCAGGCCCACCTGCCGCCGGCGCATGGGTCGGGCTGAACCGCGGGCCGGCCCCTGGCGGTCCGTCTCATTTGGTTGAACGAGCCGAAAGCAACATATGGGACATACCGCGGTCGACCCGTCTTCGGCTGATCAGGCCTTGGGACCCCGTCCGGACCGCCCCTTGTTCGGGCGCCGGGACCGGCGCGGACGATCCGGACCGCGGGTCGCCCGCACCACGAAGGTCGTGCCGGTCGGCCCGTCCAGCCGCACGACGGACGGGTCGCGCAGACCGGCGGCGATGACCTCCGCCTCATCCCGCCGCAGCTCCTCGCCGGCCGAGGATCCCTTGAGCGCCAGGAAGATCCCGCCGGGACGGGCCAGGCCGGCGCACCATGCGGCCAACCTGCCCAACGGGGCGACCGCCCGCGACACCACGACATCCGCGCCCCGGACGTCGGGCGGCGCCTCCTGGGCCCGGCCGCGCACCACCCGGCAGTTCGGCAACTCGAGCCGGTCGACGGCCTCGACCAGGAACCGGACCCGACGCTCGAGCGGCTCCAGCAGCACGACCTGACAGTCCGGCCGCGCGATCGCCAGGACCACCCCCGGCAGGCCGGCCCCGCTCCCGACATCGACCACCCGGCCGTCACAGGGGAGCAGACCTGTCAGGGTCGCGCAGTTCAGCACGTGACGCGTCCACAGCCGGTCCGTCTCGCGCGGACCGATCAGGCCGCGCACCACGCCGTCGTCGGCCAGCATCCGCACATATGCGCGGGCGGTCTCGATCCGGTCACCGAAGACCGCACCGGCCGCCGCCGGCTCGGACTCGACGTCGGAACTGCCTGCGTCGTCCGACGATCCGGCAGGGCCCACGGGGGTCCCGGCGGCAGCGTCGTCGGCCGATGAATCACCGGCCGTCACCGAATCGGTCCGCGGACCGCCGATCGAACATCTGTTCGCATAGCGAAATCAGGCCGTAGGGCTGATGACGACCCGACGACGCGGCTCCTCGCCCTCGCTCGACGACTCGGCGCCGTCGACCCGACCGACGGCGTCGTGCACGATCTTCCGCTCGAACGGATTCATCGGTGACAGTCGCATCGGCTCACCCGACGCGACGACCTGCTCAGCCAGCGTGCGACCGAGTTCGTCCAACTCGGCCCGCCGGCGGGCCCGATACCCGCCGATGTCCAGCATCAGGCGGGAACGCTGACCGGTCTCGGCCAGCGCGGCCAACCGGGTCAGCTCCTGCAAAGCGTCCAGCACCTCACCGTGATCGCCGACCAGCGTGCCGAGTTCGCCCTCGCCGATGATCGACACCACCGCCCGCTCGCCCTCGACGTCCAGGTCGATGTCGCCGTCGAAATCGAGAATGTCCAGCAGCCGCTCCAGGTAATCACCGGCGGCGTCGCCCTCGGCCACCAACTGATCATGCTTGGACGTCTGCGCCCCACCGTCCGCAACCGTGCCGTCGGTCTCGGTGTCGGTCTCGGTGTCGGTGTCGGTCTCGGTGTCGGTCTCGGTAACCAGCGTGGTCGCGTTGTCAGTCATGCTTCTCCCTCTGATTCAGGGTCGGTGGATCGCCCGCGATACATCGCACGGCCGGGGATTCGGGGACGCCGGGGACGCCTACGCCCGGCGTCGTTCAGCGCTTCTTCTTGGGTCCGCCCCGTGGCTTGGCGCCGGGTGCCGGCTTGTTACCCGGCGGCTTGTTACCCGGCGGCTTGTTGCCCGGCGGCTTGGACATCGAGACCCCGCCATTGCCGGACGAGCCGCTGCCCGCGCCCGGGGTGGCCGCGCTGCCACCTCCGGTCGCGTCCCGCGCCGTGTCGGTGACCTTGGACGGGTTCACCACCGGACGGCCCGATGCCGGCTTGGGCTTGGCCCCGGGCTTGGGCGTCGTGAAGCGGCTGGCCTCCTTCGCCTCCTCCACCACCTGGGCCTTG
>DATDBV010000727.1:0-4223 GCA_036524715.1 Nakamurella sp.
ACCACCGCGTTGCCGGCGCCGAAGGCGGCCTCGAAGCTCACGCCGTAGGCCTTGCGGGAGATGGTGGTCTTGGCCGAGAAGCCCGCCCGGGTGGAGCCGTAGGCGTCGACCGTCTCACCGAGGTACTCGACGGCCAAGTCGACCTCGTTGCTGGTGCCGCGGATGGTCAGGTCACCGACCAGCACGAACTCCTCGCCGTCGACGTCCTTGACCGACTTGGAGACGAAGGTCAGCGTCGGGTGGTTGTCGACGTCCAGGAAGTCGGCGGAGCGGACGTGCGCGTCCCGCTGCTCCTGCTTGGTGTCAACGCTGGTGGCGTCGATCTCGGCGGTGACGGAGGCGCCCGCGACGCCATTGTCGCCGACGACCAGAGTGGCCGACTTCAGCGCGAAGGTGCCCTTGGCCTTGCCGACCGCCATGTGGCGGACCTTGAACGAGACGTCGGAGTGCACGACGTCGGCTGCCCAGGTGCCGGCGGTGTGGGTGGGGGTGGCGACGGAGGTGGTCATGGGGGTTCCTTTCCCGAGTGGCTGTTACATGAGCCTTCAACAAATCTGGGCTCAGCTTATTCCACGGGAAGTAGACATGTCAACTTGGGGTCAGCCCTGCACCAGCACCTCGTCCAGCTTGCGCCTCGGGGTGGCCGCCGGGCGGGGTGAGCCGTCGCCGTAGCCGAGCCGGACGACCTGCTGCACCACGACCGGCCGGCCCAGCGCCGAGGAGTACTCCGCCGACACCGCCTGCTGGGTCGCGGCCTGCTCGATCGCCTGGCCCAGGATGCCGACGCGCAGCCCGGACGCGGTGGCCCGCAGGCCCACCCGTTCCAGCGCCCGCCCGGCGTCGAGCCAGTCGACCGGCGTGTCGTGGTCGCTGACGATAGCGGCGAGCTGCAGCCGTCCCTCGAAGTCGCCCTCGGGCAGCGAGCCGCCCGACTGGTTGGGACCGACCGAGAAGTCGCGCCCGGGGTACCGGCCGCCCTGGTCGTGGACACCGATGGCGCCGCCGGGGATGCCCTCGCGGGGACCGCGGTCGACCCACCGTCGCACCTCGGCCAGGTAGGCCACGTCGTCGACCATCCGGGCCTCGGCCTCGGCGGTGAGCTTGAGGAAGACGCGGGCGAAGTCCTCGGTGACCTGGTCGGTGCTCGCCGTGCCGCACGTCCCCGACGTGGTGATGTCCCGCCACTGACGGGCGGTCAGCGCGGCGGATGCGAACGGCGCCCGGCTGGTGTAGCGGTGCTCGATCGCGCCGTACAGCGCCTCCTCCTCGGGAGCGCTCAACTCTTCGTTGTCGCCCTGCCAGGAGACGGTGGCCACCGGGGCCGGGGACCGCTCCCGCAGGATCGGCGGCACCTGGTCGCGGACGATCGGGGCCAGGCCGGTGGGCGGGACGTGGTGATCGGCCGGGAAGACGGTGACCGTCACCCGGGTACCCAGCCGATGGATGAGCGCGAGTTCGAGATTGGCCAGCGCCGCGCCGACCGACTGCAGGGCCCAGCGGCCCGACGGGTCGACAACGTGCGGCACCCGCCCGACGTCGAGCCACAGGTCGATCGAATCGCCATGGAAGACGAACATCCAGGGCTGGCTGTTGTGGATCGACGCCGCGCGGGTCGCGTCGTCGACGGCGGCACGAACGCCACGTGGAATGCGGCCGAACATGACCTTTCCTCTCTGGTGGTGGGTGCAGCTGATCAGGCGGCGACGAAGATGCAGGGCACCGGCCGTTCACGCCGTCCGGCAGGGGCGGCCACACTCTTGAAAATATGCTCCCCATCAGGTCCGCGGCAGGGACCAAGGTCCCGGCGATCCTCGCCGAGCACCCGGCCCGGGTCGACCGAACCATCAGGTATGCCGGCGTCGCCGTTGATCATCCTCCTGGTGTGATCCACGGGTCCTCCCCGGTTTGACAGGATGCCCGGGGGGATGCGGGACCCGAAACCGAGGAGTGAGCATGGATCGCAATGGTGCGCGTCGTGGGAGTCTGCCGATCCCGGATCGTCAGCATCTGGGCCTGACGACGTACGACGCGAAGGACCCGGACACGAGTTTTCCGCCGATCGAGCCGCTGCTGCCGCCGGCGGGTGCACCCAATGTGCTCATCGTGCTGCTCGATGACGTGGGTTACGGGGCCGGTAGCCCGTTCGGTGGGCCGGCGCAGATGCCGACCGCGGAACGGTTGCAAACCAACGGCCTGACCTACAACCGGTTCCACACCACCGCATTGTGCGCGCCGACCCGGGCTGCGCTGCTCAGCGGTCGCAACCACCATTCGGTCGGCATGGGCATGATCACCGAAACGGCGACCTCGGCGCCGGGGTCCAGCGGTCTGCGCCCGAACACCAAGGCCGCGTTGGCGATGACGTTGAAACTGAACGGCTATTCGACGGCGCAGTTCGGCAAGTGTCACGAGGTGCCGCCGTGGCAGACGTCGCCGGTCGGCCCGTTCGACTCGTGGCCGTCCGGCGGGGGTGGGTTCGAGCACTTCTACGGGTTCATCGGCGGGGAGAACAACCAGTACTACCCGGCGCTGTACGACGGAACCGCCCCGATCGAACCGGAGAAGACCCCGGAGGAGGGCTACCACCTCACCGAGGACCTGACCGATCAGGCCATCGATTGGATCCGCACCCAGAAGGCGCTGGCCCCGGAGAAGCCGTTCTTGGTGTACTTCGCCCCCGGCGCGACCCACGCCCCGCACCACGTGCCGTTGGAGTGGGCGGACAGGTACGCCGGCCAGTTCGCCGCCGGCTGGGACGCGCAACGGGAAGCCATCATCGCCCGGCAGAAACAACTTGGGGTGGTGCCCCAGGACGCCGAACTGACCGCCCGACCGGACGAGATACCGGCCTGGGCCGACATGGACGAATCACTCAAGCCGGTGTTGGAACGGCAGATGGAGATCTACGCCGGTTTCCTGGAACACACCGATTACCACGTCGGCAGGCTGATCGACACGGTGGAGAGCATCGGTGCCCTGGACAACACGTTGGTGTACTACATCATCGGTGACAACGGGGCCTCCGCCGAGGGCACCGTCAACGGTGCGTTCAACGAGATGGCGAACTTCAACGGCATGGCCGCGATCGAGACACCCGAATACATGGCCTCCGTCAAGGACCAGCTCGGCACGGTGGCCGCCTACAACCATTACGCCGTGGGTTGGGCGTGGGCGATGTGCACCCCGTATCAGTGGACCAAGCAGGTCGCGTCGCACTGGGGTGGCACCCGCAACGGCACCATCGTGCACTGGCCGGCCGGGATCAGCAGCAAGGGCGGCCTGCGGTCCCAGTTCTGTCACGTCATCGACGTCGCACCCACGATCCTGGAGGCCGCCGGCCTGCCGGAACCGGACTTCGTCAACGGGGTGCAGCAATCACCCATCGAGGGCACCAGCATGATCTACACCTTCGAGGATGCCGATGCCCCGGAACGGCACGACCTGCAGTACTTCGAGATGGCCGGGAACCGCGGCGTGTACTTCAAGGGGTGGAGCGCCGTCACCCAGCACAGCATCCCCTGGCTCCCGGCCGCTGCCCTACCGGCGTTGGACGACGACGTTTGGGAGCTCTATGACGGTGCCACCGACTGGTCCCAGGCCAGGGACCTCGCCGCGGAGCAGCCGGAGCGGCTCGCGAAGCTGCAACGGCTGTGGCTGATCGAGGCGGTGAAGTACAACGTGCTACCGATCGACGACCGGCGGTTCGAGCGACTGAACGCGACCATCGCCGGCCGCCCGCAGCTGGTCACCGGCACGAGCCAGGTGCTGTTCCCCGGGATGAAACGGCTCAGCGAGGGCAGCGTCATCGACATCAAGAACAGGTCGTTCACCGTGACCGCGGCGATCGACACCCCGGCGGACGGTCCGGCGAACGGGGTGATCATCGCGCAGGGTGGCCGGTTCGGTGGCTGGGCGTTCTACCTGAAACAGGGCCGGGTGAAGTTCGTCTACAACGTGCTCGGCATGCAGGAATTCACCATCGAGGCCACCGCGGACCTCACCCCGGCCAAGCACCAGGTTCGGGCCGAGTTCGCCTACGACGGTGGCGGTCTCGCGAAGGGCGGCACCGTCACCCTGTTCTACGACGGCGCGAGTGTTGGTACCGGGCGAGTGGGCGTCACCCAGCCACTGATCTTCTCCGCGGACGAGACCACCGACATCGGCAACGACTACGGCATGCCCGTCAGCGCGGACTACGCCGGGGCGAGCCGGTTCAACGGCCG
>DATDBV010000728.1:0-11167 GCA_036524715.1 Nakamurella sp.
CCGGGTTCACCGATGTCACCTGCACCGCCTCGGCCTGGTGCTACGCCTCCGCGGACGAACGAGAATGGTGGGCCGGCACCTGGGCGCAGCGGGTGACCGAGTCGGCCATGGCCGAGCAGGCGGTGGCTGCTGGCATCAGCAGCCCGGACGAGCTCGCCGACATCGCCGCGGGCTGGCGGGCCTGGGCGAACGCTCCGGATGCCTGGTTCGCCGTGCTGAACGCGGAGGTCGTCGCGGTCGCACCCTGACCCGCTGACCGGATCTGCCTGGTGGTGGCGCAGCCACTCGCCTACCTGGGTAGTGCGTCGCCGGAGTGGACCCAGAGCAGCCGCTGCAGGGGCCCGCTACAGCCTGGTGCAGATGCAGGACGGGTGACCGGCCGGCCAGCATGGTGATGATGCCGTTGTCCCGATGCGGCTGGAACTGCGCCTTCGATGCGCCGAAACCTTCCAGGTGGCGCTGCATCTCGACAGGGGAGTCGACGAGCAGGTCGATGTGCAGCTGCGCCGGCACCTGCGAGCCAGGCCAGGTCGACTGCCGATGGTGCTCGACCACCTGAAAACACAGGGTCAGACCGGACAGCACCAGGGCATCGCTGCCGGGGTAGCGCCCGTCGGGGACCGCGCCGAGGGCGAGATACATCCTGCGCATCGCGGCATCGTCGGCGCAGTCCAGCACAAGGGCGCAGATGTCGGCAGTGGGCACGCTGGCGAGCATGGCGCCTCGATGTCCCTTCGGCTGGCAGGGCGACCGGCCGCGCGCCAAGGTCCCACCCTCGGCCATCTACTTTTGATTGCGCCGGCTATGCGTTCGAACTCTTGGCGCTCACATGCGGCGTAGCAGTTGTGCAGGAATGCGACATGGCGTATGATCGAACGTATGTCGACAGCCGACCGGTACGCCGCGATCGTCGCGGAACTGGCTGCCATCGACGTCGACGCGACCGATGGTGAGCGCATCGAGTCGCTGACCCGGCTGGAGCTGATCAAGTCGGCGGCGGCCGCCGCCCAGGCCCGCCTCACCGACTCGGCAACGGCCGCTGCGCCCGGTGCAACCTGACCAAGGATCTGACCGGCTGGGCGACCATCGTCCCCGACGGCACCACCACCACCACCACCACACCCGCCGGTCAGCGATATTCGAGCCGGGCACCCCGAACCACCGCGCTCCGGTGGCTGGATGCCGGTGATCGAGCTCGACATGCAATGGCCCGGCCGGCCCGGCGCCGGCTGAGATCAGCGCCGCTCAGCCGGTTCGCGCCGCCGAACAATCTACCCGCTGGGTCGGCGGTACTCCCGGTAGGCAGGGTTCGCGCCGAGCGGCTTCTGCGGCCGCCCGCTGTCGGTCGGGGTGGGTCCGGGCTGGCAGGTCGGACAGTAGAACGCCGGCCGCTTCTTGTCGACCGGCCCGATCTCGGCGACCCGCACGGTGGCACCACACCGTTGGCAGGGGCGGCCCGACCGGCCGTGCACATAGGTCTGCAACCCGCGCCGGGTGTTGCCGGTGGTGCTGGGCACGGCCTGGCTCGCACCCCGCAGCAGCAGCCGCCGGGCGGTGGCCAGCAGCGCCGCCACATCGACCTCGTCGACCGGTGTCCACGGCGAAACCCGTTGCACGAAGAGCGATTCGGCCATGTATATGGTGCCGATCCCGGCCACAGTGGTCTGATCGAGCAGGGCGGCGCCCACCGCCCGCGCCGGGTCGATCAGCAGCCGGGGTGCGGCCGCGTCGGAGTCGAATCCGTCGGCCATGATGTCCGGTCCGAGGTGGCAGATCAGCTCCCGCTCCGACCTGGTGGGCACCAGGTCGAGCAGTCCGAGCCGATTGCCGACCGCGGTCCACTCGCTGCCGCCGAGCACGGCGCGGACACTCGCCCGGCCCGCCGACGGCCAGGGTTCGGCATCCCGGGCGTGCACGTACCAGCGGCCTTCCATCCGCAGGTGCGAGCGCAGCGTCAGGGGCTCGTCCGGCACGGTCAGCCGGCGGCGCCCGGGAATGGCCGGATCGGCGGCCGCGATCCGGGTCAGGATGTGCTTGCCGTGGGCGGTCACCTCGGTGACGGTGCGGCCAGCCAGGTCGGCGTCGCCCAGGGACGGCCAGCGCAGCTCGGCGCGCACCAGCAGCCGTCCGGCCAACGCCTGGTGCAGCCGGCGGGCGGTGCGCAGCACGGTGTCACCCTCGGGCACCGCACCACCCCCGCCCCGATCGCACAACCGCCCGACCCGGCGACCACGATCCACTGAACCGTGTGCGGGGTACGTGGGCCTCCCGAACCCGCAGCCGGTTCACTCGTCGCGGGTTCACCGCCCCGGACTCCGCAGCCGCAGCCCACGCGGGGTCAGGTTGAAACCGGCGTCGGTGAGCGCCTGCACCACCGGGCCCCGATCGGCCATGGTGTCGGCCCCGTCAACCTTGGTGATCGTCATCGAGGAGATCCGCCCCGACCGCACCTGCTCGGTCAACGCCGCGGCGGCGACAGCGAGCGCCGCCGGGTCGGACGTGAAGCTGAGCATGGTCCGCCCGCCGCGCTCGGCAAACAACGTCGCCGCGCCGTCGACCAGGACGGTCAGCGCCCCGGCCCGCCGGGACGGCCGGTGCGGCTCCACCCCGGCGGCCACCGGCTCGGGCCAGTCCAGGGCCGCACCGTAGGGGTTGGCCGGGTCGGCCGCCGCCAACACCACCGCCTCGCCGGTAGCGGCGTCGGTGTCGGTGTCCGGCGTCCGGGCGAACCCGCGGACCCGGTCCACCGCCCCGACCGTGGCGAACTGCGCGGCGCCCAGACCCTCGACGAAGTAGCCCCGACGGAGCCGTCCGGACTCCTCCATCGCCGAGAGCACCCGGTACACACCGGCGAACCCGCCGGGCACCCCCTCCGCGACGACCGCACCGCGGGTCACCACCCCATGCCGGTCCAGCAGCACCTCGGCAGCGGCGTGGGTCCGCACGGTCGAGTCGTCTTCGACCGCCGGCACCAGCGACCACCGACCGACCACCGACGGCGGCACCCCGCGCCGGATGCCGCCGGCCCCGTTCTGCCCGGCCCGCAGCTGACCCGACAACGCGGCCAGGCCCGACGGTCCCCGCAGCCGCAGCCGGGGCGCCGCAGCCTTCGGCCTATGGGTGGTCCGGCCGCCGGTCAGCCGGTCCCGCAGCGGAGCCAGCGTGTCCGACGACACCAGCCCGGCGAACACCAACTCCCACAACGCATCCGCCACGTCCCCATCCGGGCCGGGCCCGACCGCGGCGTGCACCGCGTCGGCCAGCGGCCGGAAGAAGAACCCCCCGCCCCCGGCGAGCACAGCCAGCAGGGCCCGGTGCAGTTCGCCATCAGGCACCACCGCGTCGGCGGCCGGCAGCGGGATGGTCAACGCCGCGGATTCGGCCGGGTGCAGGGCCACCCATCCGTCGTCGCCGGCCAGCGACCCGTGCCCGGTCCACAGGACCTCGCCGGCGGACATCACCTCGTCCAGCAGCGACGGCCGGTAGTCGGCCACCCGGGCCGGCAGGATCAGCGACTCCAGCGCCGACGCGGGCACCACGGCCCCGGCCAGCTGCTCGACCGCCCGCAGCACCCCGTCGACCCCACGCAGCCCGCCGTCGACCCCACGCAGCCCGCCGCGCCGCACGGCTATGCCGTTCCACGCGGGCAGGAACCGGGCCAGCGCCCGCTTGTCGACCGGCTCGACCTCGGCCCGCAGCGCCGCCAACGATCGGCGGCGCAGCAGCCGCAGCACCTCGGCGTCCACGAATTCCGGCCCCGACTCGGCACCGCCACCGGCCGACCCGGGGGAACCGAGCGGCCGGAACTCCCCCTCGGCCAGCCGACCGGACGACACCTGCCGGCGCAGACCGTCGGTGACCACCGCGATGCCCAGCCCGAACCGGGCGGCCGCCTCGGCCGCGAGGAAAGGTCCGTGGGTGCGGGCGTACCGGCGCAGCAGCCGGCCGAGCGGGTCCGGCACCGATTCAAGCAGCGACTCGGCCACCCCGGGCGGAAGCGGGGTACCCAGGGCGTCGCGCAGCATCGCCGCGTCGGTCGGGTCGGCCCACTGCTCGGTGCCGGCGATCCGCACGGCGATGATCCGCCGCGCGGACAGCAACATGTCCAGGGCTCCGGGCAGGTCGTCCACCATCGACCGCAGGTCGATCTCCGCCGTCGACAGCGGGCCGAGGATCCGCAGCAGGTCGGCGATCTCGTCGGCGTTGCGCGCTCGGCGCTGCTCGGCCAGCCGCTGCAGCTCCGCCTCGACCGAGGCCAGCGCGTTCGGGTCGAGCAGATCCCGCAGGGCCAGCCCGTCGCCGTGACCGAGCAGTTCGGCCAGTAGGGTCGGGTCCACCGTCAGGGCCGCCGCCCGCCGCTCGGCCAACGGCGAGTCGCCCTCGTAGAGGTATTGGGCGACGTACCCGAACAGCAGCGAGGACGCGAAGGGCGACGGCGAGGCCGTCCTCACCTCGACGATTCGCACCGTCCGCGCCTGCACCCCCCGCAGCAGGTCGATCAGCGACGGCACGTCGAACACGTCCGACAGGCATTCCCGCACCGCCTCGGCAACGATCGGGAAGGAGGGGTACGCCGAGGCCACCTCGAGCAGCTGGCTCGCTCGTTGCCGCTGCTGCCAGAGCGGCTGGCGCTTGCCGATCTGTCGCCGCGGCAGCAGCAGCGCGCGGGCCGCGCACTCACGGAACCGGGCCGCGAACACCGCCGCCCCGCCGATCTCGGCGGTGATCTCGGCCTCGACGGTCTGCGGGTCCAACGCCAGGAACTCGGTGAAATCCGGTGGTCCGTCCTCGTACTCGACGTCGGGCAGCCGCAGCACTATGCCGTCGTCGGCGTGCATGGCGGCCACGTCCACCCCGTACCGCTCCCGCATCCGGGCGCCGATCACCAACGCCCACGGGGCGTGCACCGCCGCGCCGTAGGGCGAGTGCAGGACGATCCGCCAGTCCCCCAACTCGTCCCGGAACCGCTCAACCACCAGCGTCTTCTCGTCCGGCACGACGCCGGTGGCCTGCTTCTGCTCGGCCAGGTAGTCCAGCAGGTTGGTGCGGGCGAACTCGTCCAGGCCGGCCGCGGCCAGCCCCTCGGCGGCGGCCCCGGGGGCGGCGGAGACCAGGTCGCGAACGAATTCCCCGTGCGCCCGGCCCAGCTCGGCCGGCCGGCCGAGGGTGTCGCCCTTCCAGAACGGAAGCCGACCGGGCAGCCCGGGGGCGGGCAGCACCAGCACCTGGTCGCGGGTGATGTCCACGATCCGCCAGGAGCTCGACCCGAGCGCGAACACGTCACCGACCCGCGACTCGTAGACCATCTCCTCGTCGAGCTCGCCAACCCTGCGACCGGCACCGCCCTGGCCGCCTTCGGTCGCCAGGAACACCCCGAACAGGCCGCGGTCGGGGATGGTGCCGCCGGAGGTGACGGCCAGCTTCTGCGCGCCCGGCCGGCCGGTGAGCAGACCGGTGGTGCGGTCCCAGGTGATCCGCGGCCGCAGCTCGGCGAACTGCTCGCTCGGATAGCGGCCGGACAGCATGTCCAGCACCGCATCCAACGCACCCCGGCCGAGCCCGGCGAACGGCGCCGACCGGCGCAACAGCGCGAGGAGGTCCTCCACCGAGATCGGGTCCATCGCGCAGATCGCGACGATCTGCTGGGCCGCGATGTCCAGCGGATTGGCGATGGTGGACAACGATTCGATGGCCCCGACCTGCATCCGACCGGCCACCACGGCGGCGGAGATCAGGTCGCCGCGGAACTTGGGAAACATGACGCCGTGGCTGGGCGCGCCGACTTGGTGCCCGGCCCGCCCGATCCGCTGCAGCCCGCTGGCCACCGACGGCGGCGCCTCCACCTGCACGACCAGATCCACCGCGCCCATGTCGATGCCCAGTTCCAGCGACGACGTGGCCACGACGGCGGGCAGCCGCCCGGTCTTGAGCTCGTCCTCGACCAGGGCCCGCTGCTCCCGGGAGACCGACCCGTGGTGCGCCTTGGCCAGCACCGACGCAGCCCCCAGCGAGGCGCCGGACTGGGCGATTGCCTGGGCCGGCGATCCCAGCCGCTCGGCCTCCTCGCGGAGCAGGCCCGCACCATGTCTCTCGAGGTGGATCTCGTTCAGGCGCGCGGTCAACCGTTCGGCCAGCCGCCTGGAATTGGCGAACACAATGGTCGAGCGGTGCGACTCGATGAGGTCGACCACCCGTTCTTCGACGTGCGGCCAGATGGAACTCCGGTTCACCTCCCCAGCCGCCTTGCCGGTCAGATCGTCGGTCACCTGCCCCATCGCGGTCAGGTCCGGGACGGGCACCACCACGTCGACATCGATCTGCTTGGTCGACGGCGGCTGCACGACGGTGACCGGCCGGCCGCCGGTGAGGAACCGCGCCACCTCCTGGACCGGGCGGACGGTGGCCGACAGCCCGACCCGCTGCGCCGGCTTCTCCAGCAGCGCATCCAGCCGATCCAGCGAGACGGCCAGGTGGGCGCCCCGTTTGGTCCCGGCGACGGCGTGGATCTCGTCGACGACGACGGTCCGGATGCCGGCGAGCATCTCCCGGGCTCGGCTGGTGAGCAGCAGGAACAGCGACTCCGGGGTGGTGATCAGGATGTCCGCGCCGTCCCGGGCGAACAGCCGGCGATCCTGGGCGGTGGTGTCGCCGGAGCGGACCGCGACCGACACGTCGGGCAGAGTGACCCCGCGGGCGTTGGCCAGGCCTCGCACGCCGGCCAGTGGGGACCGCAGGTTGCGTTCGACGTCGACGGCCAGGGCCTTGAGCGGCGACAGGTAGAGCACCGAACAGGCGGGCAACGACCGCCCGGACACTCGCGCGGTGACCAGCTCGTCGATCGCGGACAGGAACGCGGCCAGCGTCTTGCCTGACCCGGTCGGCGCCACCACCAGGGTGTGCTCGCCCCGGCCGATGGCCTCCCACGCCCCGGCCTGCGCGGCGGTCGGCGCGGCGAACGCCCCGGTGAACCAGTCCCGCATCAGCGGGTGGAACCGGCCAAGCGCGTCCGGCGGCCCGGCGCCGGCGTCGTGAATGCTCACCACGACATTGTGCGGGTGACCACCGACAGTGCCCCGACCTGCGGCAACCCGGGCGGCTACCATGCCGGCGACCAGCAAGGGAGCCCCATGCCGAATCCACCGTCCGCGGTCCGTCGAACCATGGTCCGCGGCACGATCCGCACGCTCGCCTGGGCGGCCGTCGCCACCACCGGCCTGCTGCACGTGGGCCGGCTCGTCCCGCTGCGGTCCATGGGCGCGACATCCGCGGTGACGCTCGCACCGCTGTCCCTGGTCGCCGCGGCCGGCGCGGTGCCCGCCCTGCTGGCCACCGGCGGCCGCCGCGAGGCGATGTTCGGCGCCGTGGTGCTCGCCGGCGGCAAGGCGGTTCACGTCGCCCCGTTCCGGCGCTCGCGACGGTCGGCAGAGCGGGTCGAGCGGTCCGACCTGCAGTTGACGGTGATGACCGCCAACCTGCTGCACGGCGCGGCCGACACCGATGCGCTGGCGCAGGTCGCCGACCGGCACGGAGTCGACATTCTGTGTGTGCAAGAGGTCCACCAGGAGACGCTCGACGACATCGGGATCCGCCTGGGGTCGCGGTTGCCGCACCGGCTGTCGTTGGGCGGCGACCTCGGCGCGGGCGCCGGGATCTTCAGTCGTCACCCGTTGACAAATCAGCGGTTCCCGCCCGGCTTCGGGTTCCCACCGGTGATGGCCGACGTGCAGGTGCCGGTCGGCGGCCGGAGCGCGGGCGGGCCGGGGCGCACCCGCACGATCAGCGTGCTGTCCTTCCACAGCAAGGCCCCGGTGGCCGACCGGACCGCGCGGCACTGGCTGGCCGACCTGGCCCGGCTGGCCGAGCTGATGGACCGGCACGCCGGCACGCTGATCGTGGCCGGCGACTTCAACGCCACCCGCGATCATCGTCAGTTCCGGGACCTGCTGACCGGCGGGTACAGCGACGCCGCGCAGGACGCCGGGGCCGGCCTGACCCTGACGTTCCCGGCCAAGCCGTACCGGATCCCGATCGCCTGCCTGGACCACGTGCTCGTCGGCCGCGGTCTCGTCGGCGTGCAGGCGTTCACCGTCCCGACCGTCGGCAGTGACCACCGTTCGGTGATCGCGCGGATCGCCGCCGACTGACCCCGCTCCGCGCCGACGCGTCCGGCGCGACGTGCCCTTTGCGCGGAGCCACCCGATCTCGAACACGAGCGCGGCTGGACGCCACCGGTCGGGACGGCAGCGCGCGCCGTACGTTTCCGATCATGACCGTCGCCAAGTCGATCCTGCTGTTCGTGGTTGCTGCGCTGGCCGAGATCGGCGGCGCCTGGCTGATCTGGCAGGGCGTGCGCGAGCACCGCGGGCTGCTGTGGATCGGCGCCGGCGTCGTCGCGCTCGGCCTCTACGGGTTCGTCGCCACGCTGCAGCCCGACGCCAACTTCGGTCGCATCCTGGCCGCCTACGGCGGGGTGTTCGTCGCCGGGTCGCTGGCCTGGGGCATGGTCGTCGACAAGTTCCGGCCGGACCGGTGGGACCTCATCGGCGCGGCCATCTGCCTGGTTGGTGTGGCGGTGATCATGTACGCGCCCCGCGCGACCTGACCCACCCGCGCCCGATCCGACGGTTTGGAACCGGCGATCGCCCGACCTCGGTTCCCGCTTCGCTGACGAAACCCGCGACCGCGCGCCGGTTCCGACGGATTCGGACCGGCTTTGATCAGCGAATCCGATCTGCCGTGGCTACTCGGGGATGATCAGCGTCTCGGTGTTCCGGTTCAGGGTCTTGCCCTGGAAGAACGCGGGCTGCCGGATCCGCATGATCAACATCAGCACGATGCCGAGGAGCAGCAGGCCCACCCCGAGGACGAACACCACGCCGAAGCCGAAGATGTCCACCCCGGTCTCGTCGTACCAGGGGTCCATGCTGTCGCGCAGCGTGATGAAGAAGACGAACCAGAGTCCGAGTCCACCCAACAACGGGAACAGGAACTTGAACACCACGTTGTTCAAGCTGGTGAACAGCTCTCGCCGGAAGAACCAGATGCACCCGATCGCGGTCAGCCCGTAGTAGAAGCAGATCATCAGGCCGAGCGCCAGGATGGTGTCCTCCAGCACGGCGTCCGACACCAGGTACAGGAACGTGTAGAAGACCCCGGCCACGCAGCCGGCGACGACGGTGTTGAATCCGGGCGTCTTGAACCTGGGATGGATGCTGGCGAACTTCGCCGGCAACGCCCGATAGGTGGCCATCCCCAGCATGGTGCGGGTGGTCGGCAGGAACGTGGTCATCAGGCTGGCCGCGGACGACGCCAGGACCGCCAGGAACAGCAGGTTGTTCCACGGCGTACCCATCACCGGCTCGGCCAACGCCCCGAACACGTTGTCGGCGTTGTCCTCATTGCCCAGGCCGTACTCACCGTCGCCGACGCCCGCGTACATCAAGGTCGAGATCGAGACGAGCAGGTAGGTGAGCAGGATGGAGACCACACACAGCAGGGCGGCCCGGCCGGGAGTCTTGTCCGAATCCTTTGACTCCTCGTTGACGGTCAGCGCGGTGTCCCAGCCCCAGAACGAGAAGATCGACGCGCCCAGGCCGGCGACGAGCGCGGTCAGGGTGAGCCCGGTGAACGGGTTGAACCAGTCCCAGGAGAAGGCCAGGCCCTCCGGGTCATCCGGCCCGCCGGCCTGGGTGAAGGCCATGACGGTGAACAGCAGCAATACCGCGAGCTGGAAGAACACCAGCACGAATTGCACCTTCTCGGTGGTGGTGATGCCGCGGTAGGCGATGGCCGTGGCCAACGCGAGGAACACCAGGCAGGTGCCCACGTTGACGAACTTGTTCGTGTCCCAGAGGTCACGGACGGTGTCGTTGTTGAACACGCTGCCGAGCAGTTGGTAGAAGAACTGCACGCCGATCGCGGCCAGGTTGGCCAGCACGATGATGGTGGCGATGATCGCTACGAAGCCGCCCAGCCAGCCGATGTACGGGCCGAACGCGCGGGTGGTCCAGGTGAACGAGGTGCCGCAGTCCGGATCGACCCGGTTGAACTCCCGGTAGGCGTAGGCGGCGAAGAACATCGGAAGGAACCCGGCGATGAAGATGATCGGCATCTTCACCCCGGCATACCCGACCACCAGACCGATCGTCGCGGTCAGCGTGTATGCGGGGGCGACGCTGGAGATGCCGAGAATCGTGCCGCCGAGCAGGCCGACCGATCCGCTGGCCAGGCCCTTGTCCGTCTGCGGGTGGTGATGCCCGTCCGAACCCAGCAGGGCGTCGCCGACGTGACGGTCCGAACCCTCAGTGCTCATGTTCTGCCTCGCTCACGTTCGCAGAAATGGTTCGATCATGGACGCGGATCACAGTAAACCCGAGACGTGACGGCCCGGATACTCGGGAACGTATTTTGTTTCCGATCGTGACGAAACGTAGACAAGGTCTCCCCGATGCCGGTGGTCGGGGAGCACTCGGCCGACCGATCAGGCCGGCACGTCGCCCCCTGGGTGGGCAGTGTTTCGCGGTGTGGCGGTCCCGGGCTTTCATGATCATTCCGGGGAGGATGGTCATGTGATGCTGGGATCTCGGGTGCTGGGTGAGTCGTGACGCTAGGACGGACCCCGAGACAGGCCGATCTGTTCCGGTCGACGGCCGGGTTCTGTGATCCGAGGGTGCCGGGCGGGTCGATCTACGGGTTGCTGCACCGGGAGTGCGAGCGGCTGTTCCCGATGAGATGTTCGCGGATCTGTTCACCGATGTGGGGCGGCGCAGCGTGCCGCCGATGATCGTGGCGGTGGTGATGGTGCTGCAGCGCATCGAGGGCTGCAGCGACCGGGAGGCGGTTGACCGGTTCTGTTTCGACGCGCGGTGGAAGTACGCCGCGGGCGGGTTGGACTTCGACTACCCGGCCGGAGCGTGTGGGGTGCAGGTGGACGGGCCGCTGGCGCCGTTCGCGGTTGGGCTCGAGGAGGCCCTGGTCGCCGAAGGGTATTCGAAGCATGGTGGCCTGCGCGATCGAGCGCTGCGACCAGGAGAACATCATCGGACAGCTCAAGCCCGGCGTGAACGCGCTGCGGGTGCCGCTGTACGACCTGGTCTCCAACCGGGTCGTCATGGTCATCGCCACGCTGGCCAGAACCTCAAGTCCTGGTTCGCGATGATGATCCACC
>DATDBV010000729.1:0-6459 GCA_036524715.1 Nakamurella sp.
TGGAACCGCACATACGCGACGATCTTGCCGTAGACGGTGCGGCCGAGTTCGACGGCGTGCACCAGGGTCCCGAAATTGTCGTCGGTCAGGATCATGCGGGCGGCCTGCTTGGTGACTTCGCTGCCGCTGCCCATGGCCACCCCGATATCGGCCTGCTTCAGCGCGGCGGCGTCGTTGACCGCGTCACCGGTCATCGCCACGATCAGACCCTGCCGTTGCATGACCTGAGCCAACCGCAGCTTGTCCTCCGGGGCGACCCGCCCGAACACGTGCAGCCCGGGCAGCCGCCGGGTCAGTTCCTCGTCGGACAGGCGCTGCAACTCGGCCCCACTGATCGCCCCCGGCCCGAGCCCGAGGGTCTCGCCGATGGCCTGCGCGGTCACCGCGTGATCCCCGGTGATCATCCGCACGTCGATGCCGGCGCGCAGTGCGATCCGCACCGCGTCGGTGGCCTCGGGGCGCAGCGGGTCGATGATGCCAACCATCCCGACGAACACCAGGTCACCGACCAGCGACATCGGATCCGATGACATCGCCGCCTCGTCCGCGGCGTCCAGAAATCTGGCGCCGAAGGCCAGCACCCGCAACCCCTTCGCGGCCAGCCGCTGGTTGGCCGCGTCCGCCTCCGGCCCGGCCTGCGACATCGGCGTGCGATCCGCGCCGACCAGCCGGCCGCTGCTCGTGCAGCGGGCCAGCACCACGTCGGGCGCGCCCTTGACCAGCACCACCAGCTGCTCGGCGCCGCCGATCGGGATCCGGTGGAAGGTGGCCATGAACTTGTACTCGGAGTCGAAAGGCACCTCGGCCAGCCGCGGATAGGCCCGACGCGTTTCCTCGGCGTCCGCCCCGAGCTTGGCGGCCAGCACGACCAGGGCCGCCTCGGTCGGGTCGCCCACCACCTGCCCCCGGTCGCCGACCGTGGCATCGCTGTCCAGGCACAGACCCAACGCCAACCCGGAGAAGTCCGGGACCTCGGCCCCGGCGACCGACCGGATCGCCCCGGTCTTGTCGTAGCCGTTGCCGTCCACCGTGTACCACGACCCGAACGCGTACAGGGAGGACACCATCATCTGGTTCAGCGTGAGCGTGCCGGTCTTGTCGGTGTTGATCGCGCTGGTGGCGCCAAGGGTTTCCACGTCGGTCAGGTTCTTCACGATCGCCTTGGCCGCGGCCAACTGCTTGGCCCCGTAGGACAGGAGCGCGGACACGAACGCCGGCATGCCGGTCGGGATCGCGGAGATCGCCATCGCCGTGC
This sequence comes from Nakamurella sp., assembly GCA_036524715.1. Lineage (GTDB taxonomy): Bacteria > Actinomycetota > Actinomycetes > Mycobacteriales > Nakamurellaceae > Nakamurella. The sequence continues at coordinate 1,256 of DATDBV010000729.1, forward strand.
CCAGCAGCAGCACCTGGTCGAACGGGACCCCCCGGAACAGGGCGACGACCACGATGATGGCCACCGCGGTCCAGGCGATGGTGCCCAGCACCTTGGTGAGCTGGGCCAGTTCCTTCTGCAGCGGCGACCGGGTCCGGGTGACCGACGACAGCATCGAGGCGATCTGTCCCATCTGGGTGTCCATCGCGGTCGCGGTGATCACGACGGTGGCAGTGCCCCGGGTCACCGACGTGTTCTGGAAGAGCATGTTGGTGCGGTCCCCCAAGGCCACCTCGGGGCCCTGCATGACGGCGGAATCCTTGCTCACCGGGGCGCTCTCCCCGGTCAGCGCGGCCTCCTGGGTCTCCAGCGTCGCCGACCGCACGATGCGCCCGTCGGCCGGTGCGATGTCACCGGCCTCGACCTGCACGATGTCACCGGGGACGATGTCCAACGCCGAAATCAGGGCCACCGAGCCGTCGCGCAGGACCCTGGCCTGCGGCACCTGCAGCTTCGACAACGCGTCCACACTGGCCCGGGCCTTGAGTTCCTGCTGCGTGCCGAGCACGAGGTTGAGCAGCACCAGCGCCGCCACAGTCAGCGCCGTCGGCACCTGCCCGATCACCAGACTCACCACGGTCACCGCGAGCAACATCATGTTCATCGGGTCCCGCAGCTGCACCAGCACCACCCGCAGCAACGACGGCGGCTTCTCCCCCACCAACCGATTGCGCCCGATGCGCGTCAATCGAGCCGCCGCCTCCGCCGAGGACAACCCGTGATCCGCGTCGCTGTCCAGGGCTGCCACCACCGCAGCCGCCGGCTGCAGGTACGGCGGCGGCTCCCCGGTCGCCGGCGACCTGTCAACACCAGGACCCGCAGCCATCATTGCCTCCCGTTGTTCCGGTCACGTCCCCTCGCCTACCCGATGGCCGTCGCCAATCGGGCAGAGAAACGCCCCACCTCGGTGGGACGACATTCGACCCAGTGGCAGTGACCCGGAATCCGGGAGCATCGTCAACCCGGACCACTCACCGGCAATCGATCAGCGGTCAGCGGGCAAAGTCCCGGCCGTGCACGGACAGGGCCCATATCACCAGCACGTCCAGGGCGATGATGACCAGGCTCCAGATCGGGTAGTAGGGCAGCCACATGAAGTTCAGCAGGGCGCTGACCGCGGCCACGGCGATCCCGACGGCCCTGGCCCAGACGGCGCCGCTGAAGACGAAGAACCCGGCGACCGCGACGCCGATGCCGACGATCAGGTGGATCCACCCCCAGCTGGTCAGGTCGAACTCGAAGATCCACTTCTGGCCGACGACGTAGAAGTCGTCGTTGAACAGGGCAACCAGCCCCTGGAACGCGTGGAATGCGCCGATCATGACCATCGCCACGCCGGCGAAGGTGATGAAACCGACGGCGACCGAGCTGCGCGGCCTGTCACTGGTCTGTGACATGTGGGTCTCCCTGTGTGTTGGAGAAGGCAGGTGACGGGCTGGGAAGCCCGTGCCGTCCACCCTTTCCCCGATAGGTCCGGCGGCACTCATCCGAAGAGGGTGAACGCCTTTCGCCGGTGCGTGACGAGGATCGCAAGCTCAGAGCAGGCCGAGTTCGCGGCTGCGGTCCACCGCCTCCCGGCGCGAGGCGACGCCGAGTTTGCGGTAGATCGCCTGCTGATGGGATTTGATCGTGTTGACCGACAGGTACAGGTCGGCGGCGATCTCCGTGGCTTTCAGGTGCGTGGCCAGGAAGGGCAGGATCGCCCGTTCCCGATCGGTCAGGATCGGGCCGTCCGCCGCGGCCTGCGCCGGGGATTCCGGGTGTGGCAGGGCCTGCCGGATGGCGGTGGTGAAGTCGGTGTGCCGGGCCACCAGGGTCCGGTGCCGATCCAGCAATGGGCCCATCGACTCACCGGCGGCCAGGAACGGTCCGATGATGCCGGGTTCGGCCGCCAGATCGACCGCTTCGGTGAGCAGTTCGATGGCCCGGCCGTCCCGCCGCAGTCGTTGCGCGGCGGTCGCCGCGTCGACCCGCGCGTGCACCGCGACGGTCAGGTAGGCCGCGCAGGCCGGCAGAGTTGCAGTCGACAGCTGCAGCGCCGCCGCCGGGTCGTCCTGGACGAGCAGGCATCTGGCCAGGGTGACCGCCCGCCGGGCGCCGGCGTAACCGGTGTCGGACACTTGATGCAGCGACGCCCGGGCGGCGCCGACCTCCCGGCGAGCCAAATGATTCTCGGCCAGCACGATCCGCGCCCAATCGGCCAGCAGGGTTGGCAACGGCCCCCGCCGGGAGAGGTCGGCCAGGGCCGCGGCGCGCCGACCGGCCAGCGGCAGATCGCCGCGGGCCAGGGCGACCTCGACGGCCAGCGCGGCGAACCCGATCCGGCAGGCCAGGTCCGGGTTCGTGCCCCGGGTGCCCATGGTGATCAAGTGCTCGGCGTCCTCGAGGCGGCCGGAGTCGCGCGCGACGATCGTCAGCGCGACGAGATGGGCCGATGCCTGCGGTTCGGGCACCCAACCGTGCTGGTCGGCCGTCATCCTGGCCCGTTCCGCCCGCTTCCGCGCCTGCCGAAGGCGACCGTGCAGGGCCGCCAGGACCGCTCGGTGACCCTGTGCGCTCAACTCGGACAGGCCCAGACCCAACCTGCCGCAGGACGTCTCACCGTTGTGCAGAGCCTGTTCGGCGGACGGGAACTCGCCGTCCCACAGCAATCCGGTGCCCAGGTTCGTGGTCGCGATCGCCCGGTACCGCTCCAGCGCGGGTACCTGGTGCCGGTTGACCTGGTCCACGACCTTGAGAACGTGACGGGCCGCCTGGGTGAGCGCACCCGGTGCGCGGGCCCGGGCGTAACCCATCCTCAGGCTCGCGACCAGGACGTCGACACCGAGCGCCGACGTCGAATTCTCGTCCTTCACCGCAGCGTCGGCGGCCATGGTGTCGCGCAGCATCGCCTCGTAGTCGAACCGGTGGAAGTGGCACAACGCCGACGCGAGCAACGTGGTCGGCGTCGGGTCGATGTCGGCGGCCGCGGCCACCGGCGCCAACGCCTCCACCAAGGCGGGAGCGGCGGCTGTCACCAGGTCCGGTGCCACCCGCTCCGTCAGTATGCGGCCGATCGTCGCCCGGTCACCCGCCGCGGTCAGGTGCCGGATCGCGGCCACGTTCTCGCCGTGCTCGACGAGCCAGTCGGCGGCCCGCCGATGCAGGTCGCCGATCACACCGGGGTGCTCCACGGTCAGCCGGTGCGCCAGCATCTCCCGGAACAGGGGATGCCAGGTGAACCACGTGCGGCCGCCGGCCAGGCCGACGATGAAGCCGTTCCCAGCCTCCAGGCTCTCCAGGCGGGCCTGCCCGTCCGCGACGCCGGTCAACGCCTGGGCCAGGTCCGCGGTCACCGGGTCGGCCAGGCTGGCCCGCAGCAGGAACCGGCGGTCCGGGTCGGACAACTGATCCAGAACCTCCTGCATCAGGTAGTCGGCGACCGGGCGGTCGCTGCCCCGCAGCCGGGCCACCGCCTCCTCGGGCGCAGCACGGTCCAGGCTCGACGCGGCCAGCCGCAGCCCCGCCGCCCAGCCCCGGGTGCGGTCGACCAGGCGGGACACGGTCACCGGCGAGAGGGTCAAACCGGCCGCGACCAGCAACCGTCCGGCCTCGGCGGTGTCGAAGGCCAGCTGGTCGGCCCGGATCTCGGCCAGCCGATCGGAGATCGCCAGCCGCCGCAGCCGCAGCGGCGGGTCGTACCGGGCGCTGAAGATCGCATGCACCGTCGGTGACAACCGGTCCAGCAGCAGTTCGATCGACCGCAGAACCGCACGATCACGCAGGTGCTGGAAGTCGTCCAGCACCAGCACCAACGGCCCGGGCAGGTGCGCCAACACGTCGACCACCAGTGCGGTGTCGCCGACGCCGAAGCTCGCGGCCGGCGACAGATCGGCCAGCACGCTGCCGGACTCGGCGGCGCCGCACACCTGAAGGGATGCGATCAGCGCGGACCAGAACCCGGGAAGGCTGTCGTCGGATGGATCGATGCTCAGCCAGGCCACCCGCAGGGTGGTCCGCCCGGCCCAGTCGGCCAGGGCCAGGGTCTTGCCGTGGCCCGGGCCGGCACTGACCAGCGTCACCGGCCCGGTGACCGCCCGATCCAGCAGCGACGTCACCCTTGCCCGTCGGACGAACCCCCGCGGCACCATCGGCGGCGCCGTCCGGAAACCCGGACCGGCGCCCCACTGATCGGCCAGACCCCCACCCATCACTCATCACCCATCACCACGGTCCGATATCCCGGGTGCACGGTATGCCCTCGGCAGTCCGGCTATCGACCGGGCATCCGATGACGCGCTGACGCCTTACCTACGGTCGGCGATCCGCTCGCGTCAGGCATCCGTCGCGAAGGCGTCCACCCACACGTCCGTCGGGGTCAGTCCGTGTCGCAAGAGGACCCCGACGATCGCGGACAGGTCCTCACCCGGTCCCAGCACGCCGCGGATCGTCGTGACCGGCGGTGCCGGCTCCGCGGTGAACCCCGGCAGGCCACCGGTCACCTCCGACGGATCGACGGCGCCGGCGACCCGGATCTCGACCTCGAACATCATTACCACCCTCACCGGGAGCAACGCCGCGCACCACCCACGACCCGGCCGGAACACCCTTCACCACCCGCGCGTGTCTGCAACCACCGGGCGGACGGCCGACGACCGTCGGAACCTCGTGATTCGAAGTGAAACACCCGGGCCCGGGAATCCGATCATCCGAACCGGATGACGGCCGGTGTCCAGATCCGGAGTCCGGGTGGCCACCCGGCGGTGCTGATCGGTGCTGATCGGTGCTGATCGGGGCCGACCGGAGCATGCCTTGGAGTAGGGTGTGCTCTCGACACGGGGTGCCCCGCCCGGGGCTGAGAAACACCCGTTGAACCTGATCTAGTTCGTACTAGCGAAGGGATTGTCGTTTCCGTGCGCACCCCCCGGCGGCGAACACCGCTCGCGGCGGCCCTCGCCGTGCTCCTGACCCTTCTCGCGGCGTGCTCGTCCGGTTCGTCCGCAAGCTCCGACTCTGCCTCGTCGTCGTCATCCTCGGGCGGCGAGCGGACCACGGTCCGGTTCGCCCTGGACTGGACGCCGAACACCAACCACACCGGCCTGTACGTGGCGATGCAGCAGGGCTGGTTCGCCGAGGCCGGCATCGACGTCGAGATCCTGCCGTTCAACACCGCCATGCCGGAAACC
>DATDBV010000730.1:0-6222 GCA_036524715.1 Nakamurella sp.
GGCCCATGCGCGGTTTGACCCCGCTCAGCGTCTGGTCATGGGCTGCTGATGGTGCCGCCGTTGACGATGGTCAGGACCGAGGTCTCGTGGCAGCTGGCCGGGATGTCCCGCTGCGCCAGGTTGGTGCTGTCGTAGCCGACCAGCCAAGAGAAGGATCCGGACGCCGTCACAGCGGTCGTGTTCGACGTGGACACGGCCTGCGGGGAGGCCCCGGACACGATGGCCGTGGTGCTCAAGATCGCGGTCCCGGTGCAGTCCGCGCTGGGGTACAGGGCGAAGGACACGGTGCCGGCCAGGTTTCGCTACCCGCGGGGGCCGAGACGATGACCGAGTCGTTCGGCACCCAGGTCTGCTCGCTGCGCAGCGAGGAGGCCACCGTGGTGACCACGACGTCCTCGTTGCTGTCGCTGCAGTCGGTGTTGTGCGTGGTTGCGTTGGTGTTCGGCAGGTTGCCGCTGTAGGCGGCCACCCAGTGGTACTCGCCGGGCAGGGTGGGCACGAACTGCGGGTTCGGCGAGTTGTAGGTGCCGTCACCGCTGACGGTCACCGGGCCCGAGGTGTGGACCAGGGAGCCACATCCCGGTGTCGCTCGGACCAAACAGTTGGAAGGTGATCGTGCCGCCTGCGGCGGCGCCGCCGGCGCCGGTCAGGTTGATGACCGGGTTGGCCGGTTGGGTGGATGTGCCGGTCAGGGTGGCCGAGTCCGTCACCGGGTTGCCGAGCAGCACATCCGGGCCGGCGGTGGTCGCCAGGGCGGGCGTCACCGGGTTGACGGTGAAGCACTCTGCCGCGGAGGAGTCGCTGGAGCCGGGGATGCCGTTGACCGGGTCACCGCTGAACACGCCGCGCCAGCAGTACCGGCCGGCGGAGGTGACGTGGGCGGTCGCCGAGACCACGGTCACCGGGTACGCGGCCCCGGTCAGGTTCACTGAGCCGACCGACGTGCCACCGGTGGTGCACAGTCCGGGTGCGTCGACCTTGCAGAGGAAGAAGGAGACCGACCCCGCCGGGGTGGCGGTGCCACCCTGGATGTCGACGACCGCGGAGTCCTTCACGGGCACCACACCGGTGCCGATGGACAGGCCACCGGCCGGGATGTCCGCCCCGGCACCGGTCTTCGGGGTGGTCACCGTCGTCGAGGTGCAGTTGCTGATCGGTGGCACGGTCTTCAGGATGGTGTCCTTGTAGTCCGCGGTGTCGGAGTTCCCGGTCACCGTGCTGGGGATGGTGTTGGCGAACGCCAGGCACGCGGTGGACCCGCCGAAGATCGTCGCCGTCAGGTCGACCGCCGCCTCACCCCGGAACCCGTCCGCACTGTAGGCGGCCTGCAACACCGCGGCGTTGAGCAGGGTCGGCGCGCCCAGGGTCAGGTTCGGGGCGGTGCCGGACCAGGTGCGCAGGAACAGGTTCAGGCTGTTGCCCTGCTGATCCCACAGGATGATGAAGTCGCCAGCCTTGCGGTTGGCCCACGGGTTGCAGTTCGCGATCAGCTGCGCATCGGTCGACGTGTCGTAGGCACAACCGGCCGGCGCCGGGTTCTGCATGAACTCGTAGGCGATGAAGCCGCTGCCGCTGTTGGAGTCCCGCTCCCACGCGAAGTACAGCCAGTCGTGGTTGGTGGTCGTGTCGCGTTCGGTGTCCAGCCAGGCCCGGCGCAAGTCGACCTGGGCGTTCGGGTTCGTGGTGTCGAGCATCGGCACCGCCGCGTTGTGGATGACACCGATCTTGGTGGTGTTGGAGTTCTTCGGCCCGAGCTCCTTCACGCTGCCGAACGGGTCGGGCAGCTCGGTGGCGCTGGTATCAGGCACAACGCCGTCGATGGTGAACGGGCCGTCCGCCGCCGACGCGGTCGGCGCGGTCAGCACCGCCAGCGGCAGGGTCAGCGCGAAGAGGGCGGCCAGCCATCGGGCCCGCCTGCGCCGCGATGATGGGGTTCCTCGACGCGGGACCGGATGAGGGTTCATGGTGCCTCCCTGCCGTGGCCGTGCCCGGACTCGGGCGAGCCCGGGAGGGGCGGCACAGGCGCTGCGGCGGTGCGGCTCGGGCAGGAGTGCTGTCCCGGAAGGGTGAGCAGGGCGGCGGGGTCGCTCGCACAGAGTCATCTGGCGAGCCCGAAATGACACTACTCGCCTGGAATGAAAAGGCAAGGGAACAGCCTGGTTTCACTCAAAGTGATGGCCCGGCTGCGGAGCGCGGACCCCGGCGTCCACGCAACGACGAGCGACCACCTCAGGCCCGCGGAGTTCTCACATTGCAGCCATCACCCTGTCGGGGTTTGACCGGGACAATTGTCCCAGTCAAACCCGCGAAGGAGGCGCAGCCCCCGGACCAATCGCCGCCGGCGTGAACGTTTACTGGCAGTGCACATCGACCAAGTACGTGACCGACTTGTTGACGTTGTTGGACACCACGACCGGGACGGTCACCACACTGGTGTCTACAAGGTGTGGGTGACTCCCACCGACCTGCTGGACTGCGACGCACCGGGGAACAAGGACTGCTTCGTGCCGCGGTACAGCAAGACGGACAACTTCAAGGTGCGGGTCGGCGCGATCATCGAGATCGACACCCGGTTCTCCCGCAACGGTGTTCCCGGTCTGATCGATGGGTTGGGTGTCACCTGGGTTGATCCGCTCGGCGCCGGCAACGTCAAATGGTCCGAATACAACCCCGCGGTGCTGGCGTTCCACGAGGCGCATGTCGAGGCGGCCGAACCGGGCGTGCACCGGATCGTCGTCACCGATCAACCGGGCTGCGTCATCGACGACGCACACGGCCCGGACGGAACGACCTACCTGCCCACCGATGGCCGTTCGAGCGAACCGCGGCAAACGGCCCTGCGTGGCGAAGCTGCCCCGCCCCGGCCTGCACCGTGATCGCGACGATCCCATGACCGACCGTGTCGTGCAGGTCGCGGGCAATCCGCAGTCGCTCGGCATGAATGAGTCGCCGCCGCCCGGCCCGCCCGCACCGCCAGGGTCAGGCCGGCCGACACCCCCAACAACAGCAGCACGACGTAGAAGGCGGCAAGGTCGGGATGCCCGGCCAGCGCAACCGACCCGGCCACGGCCAGCACGCTGGCCGCCAACGCCGCGGCCGGGCCGACCGGCGATGCCGTCGTCAGCAGCACCGATCGGGCGACGGTGAACACCGCTACCGTCGTGACCACCGGGGACCACCGGCTGAGCCACCAACACCTGCACGACCTGACCAGCCGTCGGATGGGGAGGACGGCGGTGCGACGGTGCAACTGTTCCCGTACGCCGACACCCCCAACCGGGGGCACCGGTCCCATGACCGCAAACCCCTGCCTGGGCCACGTCCGCGATCACCCCGGCGGCATCGACGTGAACTGGCGGCAGGCCACCGGGTCGGTGGACAGCAGGGACTTCCCGGACGGATCGGTCACCTGGAAGCTGTAGATGCCGGCCGGCAGGCCGGCGGCACGCGACGAACAACACCACCAGCGGCGACCGGTCACGGGCCACCAGGGCCAGACCGGCGGACAGGCCCAGCACCGCGCTGACCGCGGACGCCCAACCCGGCGGCTCCGTCGACGGACCCAACCGAGAACGAAACCAACTGAGCCAACCCACAAGCCAGCGGGAACCACCAACGGGTCATGCACCGATCATCCCCAGCTCGTCGAGCCTGGCGTCGACGCCGGACATTGGGGTGATGGCCTGGACAGCCGATGTCCCCGCGAGGTGGCCGGTCACCTCGAGAAGCAGCCCGTACGGGCGGGTCAACGAGGTCCGCGAGTCAACCGGATGCTCAGGGTGCCGGTGCCGTCGCCCTGACCGGTGAGGACGACCTCGCCGGCCGCCCGAATGATATTTGCCGGTTCCACCGATCATGGCGAGGGGTTTGACCGGTGCGTCGGTCGCCAGGACCTGGTAACTGATCTGTCCGTCGGACAGGGACGCGGAGCCGACGCAATGAGTCTGGAGACCGTCAGGCAGCAACGCGGTGATGGTGTAGGTTCCGCCCTGGATGCCGACGGCGGCGCCGGTCCGGTCGAGCAGATCGTCCCGGAACACCACGAGATCACCCACTGTGAAACCGGTTTCGCCCAGGTCCAGGTAGTTGTCCTGGAACGGCGGAAGTTGACCGCGAACTCCAGGGTGGTGGCGTGCCGGTCGAGGGCCGGCGAGGCCGACGCCGGGGTCAACAGCAGCAGTCCGACGCCAACCGCGGTGGCCGCGCCGGCGAAAGCCTTGCCGAGTGGCTTCATGAAACGGTCCTCTCCGAGAGGGTCTGCCGCCCTGCACGGTTGCGGCGGCGGGCAGGATATGGGCCTGGCGCCCACCACCGGGTCATGGTCACCCGGGGACGCGCTCCGTCATCGGCATCCGGGCGTCGGCTGTCGTCCTGATGGCGGATCTTCGGGTCCTGTCTCGTCCGCCTCGATGGCCGGGCATCGGCCGCCGTACCGACCGGCGGAGAGACTGGGGGTGATCGGTGGGATCCGGTGGTGATGGATCAACCATGCCCGGTCCCACTGTCAGCTCGCTGTCGTGGCGCTGACCACACGTCGCAGGTGGTCTGACGACGCGAATTCACGGACGAAGCCAATGGCGGGTAACAGACTTGGGCGATGCGGGTTGCCACCGTGATCGCCCTTCTTCACCGCCTGGCTCGACACGGACGGCGGCCGGGCCCGCCCGGACGATCGGGCGCGTGCTGACCACGGCGGGTCAGCGGTAGCGGGCGCTGTATGTCGTGGCGTTCGCCGGGGCGACGATCGTGTGCGTCTGCGCGCCACCCTCGGACCACGACTGGAAGGTGTAGTTCTTCGGGCCCTTCTGCTGCGGGGTGATGGCGCTGACCGTGTTGGTCGATCCGATAATCACCGTCCGGGTGAACGACGCCTTCTGTTCTGTGGCGTTCACCGTCAGCTTCATTCCACCGGGGGTCGTCTGGAATGTGAGCGTGACCGTTCGAGGATCCAGCCGCCGGGTGACGGTTGAGGTCAGCCCTCCCGAGTCGGTCGCCGCGAGCGTCAGCTCCAGGTACGAGGGGTATTCGTGATCGGGCGCGACGAACGACCCTGATCCGACACCCGTGAACTCCTGAACCGGATGCGTGTGGCAGTTGCTGGGGCAGTGATTCATGACGAGCTTCCAGGTCAACGCGGAGGGTGGCAGCGGCCCGTCCTCGGCGTCGGTGGCGCTCCCGCTGAAGTTGATCACGTCGCCGACCCGCCACGTCAGCCCCGCAACCGGGCTGGTCATCGTCACCACCGGTGCCGTGTTTCCGACCCTGATGGTGACGCCGCCCGTGGCATGCGCGCCAGGGGTGTCCGTCACGCGGACCGTCGCGGCATAGGTCCCGGGCTGCGTGTAGGTGTAGGACACCTGTGAGTTGCCGACCGCGTCGCCGAACGTCCCGTCGCCGTTGAGGTCCCAGGCGAAGCTGATGGTGTCGCCGTCCGGGTCGGTCGAGCCGGTGGCGTCGAACTGCACGGTCAGCGGCTCCGCGCCGGCGATGGGGGTGGCCGTCAGGGCGGCGATCGGCGGTGTGTTGCTCGCGGTGTGGCTGATGCGCCGGACCGTGCCACCGTCGAAGTCGACATAGAACAGGTCACCACCCGGTCCGGTCTCCAGGTTGACCGGGTTGGCGGCGCCGGCGACGAAAGTGCGGATCTGCCCCGGCGCCGGAACCCCGTTCGCGCCCTTCGGCATCACCCAGATGCAGTCCCGCGAGTAGTCGGCGAAGAACAGCGCGTCGGCGTACTCGTCCGGGTAGGTGCCGCCTCCGGCGAACTCGAAAGCCAGGCCGGCGACCGACGAGCTGCCGGTCGGGCAGGTCTCGTCGACGACGACGCGATTCGAATGGTGGTACCTGAAGTGCGGGTCGGTCACCGCGCCGGGACCGGCCGCGTAGAGGTTCTCGCAGAGGTTCAGGTTCGCCCCGTCGTAACCCGATTGCCGACCGGATCCCTCGTAGCACGGCCACCCGAAGTTCGACACACCTCCGACCGGATCGGTGATGCGGTTGATCTCCTCCCAGTCGCCCCACCCGACGTCGCCGAGCCAGAGCTCGTCGGTGCCCGGCCGGAACGTGAATCGGAACGGGTTGCGCAGCCCATTGGCGATGATCCGCCGCGCGTTCGGGTCGCCGGACCCGGCGAGAGGGTTGCCGGCCGCGCCGGCTCCGGTGAGCGGGTCGACGCGGATCACGGTGCCGTCCAGCGTCACCGGGTCAGCGGTCGTGCGCAGA
>DATDBV010000731.1:0-4668 GCA_036524715.1 Nakamurella sp.
CCGGTGGTCGGCATCAACGAGGGCGGCGGGGCCCGCATCCAGGAGGGCGTGGTCTCCCTGGGCCTGTACGCGGAGATCTTCAAGCGCAACGTGCACCTGTCCGGGGTGATCCCGCAGATCTCGCTGATCATGGGGGCCAACGCCGGCGGGCACGTCTACTCCCCCGCGCTCACCGACTTCGTGGTGATGGTCGACAAGACCTCGCAAATGTTCATCACCGGGCCGGACGTGGTCCGCTCGGTCACCGGGGAGAAGGTCACCCTGGAGGAGCTGGGCGGGGCCCGCACCCACAACACCCGCTCCGGGAACGCGCACTACCTGGCCAAGGACGAGACCGAGGCCATCGAGTACGTCCGGGATCTGCTGTCGTACCTGCCGTCGAACAACCTCTCGGCGGCCCCCGTCGCGCCCGGTTTTGTCGGGGATCCGGACGAGCTGACGCCCGACGATCTGGCCCTGGACACGCTGATCCCCGACTCCCCCAACCAGCCCTATGACATGGCGGTCGCCGTGCGGGCGGTGCTGGACGACGGCGAGTTCCTGCCGGTGCACGAGTTGTACGCGCAGAACGTGCTGGTCGGTTTCGGTCGGGTCGAGGGGCGGCCGGTGGGCATCGTGGCCAACCAACCGATGCACCTGGCCGGCACGCTGGACATCAACGCCTCGGAGAAGGCGGCCCGGTTCGTCCGCACCTGCGACGCCTTCAACATCCCAGTGTTGACCTTCGTGGACGTGCCCGGGTTCCTGCCCGGCACCGACCAGGAGTGGAACGGCATCATCCGGCGCGGCGCGAAGCTGATCTACGCCTACGCCGAGGCCACTGTCCCCCTGATCACCGTCATCACCCGCAAGGCCTACGGCGGCGCCTACGACGTGATGGGCTCCAAGCACCTGGGCGCCGACGTGAACCTGGCCTGGCCGACCGCGCAGATCGCCGTGATGGGCGCGTCCGGTGCGGTGAACGTGTTGTACCGCAAGGAGATCGGTGCGCTGGCCGAGGAGCATGGGCCGGACTCGGCCGAGGTGGCGGCCGAGCGGCTGCGGTTGCAGACGGAGTATGAGGACACCCTGGCCAACCCGTTCGTCGCCGCCGAGCGCGGGTATGTCGACCAGATCATCAGACCGTCGACGACCCGCGGGGCGATCACCCGGTCGCTGCGGGTGCTGGCCGACAAGCGGCAGACGCTGCCGCCGCGCAAGCACGGGAACATCCCGCTGTGACCCCCGCCTCAACTGAAGTTGATCATGGCGCGCTGCCTGGCCGACACCGGCGTGTCGCGGAAATCGTCGGTGTGTCGGTGACAGAGCGCCATGATCAACTCGGGATGGGGGTCGACGACGAGGACGCGGCGGCGGTCATCGCGATCCTGACCGCGCTGGCCGCGGCCTCCGCAGCCGACGAGCCGGATCCGCCCACGCGGTCGGTGTGGGCGGACCCGGCGCACCGGCTCGGTCTGCGGCCGGCGTCGGCGTCCGGCTGGTGGGCGTCGGGACTTCCTTCATGACGATCGTGGTGCTGGCGTCGGCGTCGCCGGCGCGGCTCGGGGTGCTGCGGACCGCGGGGCTCGAACCGGTCGTCCACGTGTCGGACGTCGACGAGGATGCGATCCTGGCCGCGCTGCCGCTTGCTCCGGCGGGGGGACGGGTGCAGGCGCTGGCCGACGCGAAGGCGGACTCGGTCACGGCAGACCTGATCGCCCCGCAGTTCCCGAACGCGCCCGCCACCGATGCGGTGGTGATCGGCTGCGATTCGATGCTGCTGATCGACGGCGAATTGCAGGGCAAGCCCGCCGACGCCCAGCAGGCCCGAGCGCGGTGGAGGCAGATGTCCGGCCGGGACGCGCAGCTGCTGACCGGGCACGCGGTCCGGCGGGTCGTGGCCGGCCGGGTGGTCGGGTCCGCGGCCGCGGTCGGGTCGACCGTGGTGCGGATGGGCCGGCCGACCGACGCCGAACTGGACGCCTATCTGTCCACCGGTGAGCCGCTCCGGGTGGCCGGCGCGCTGACCATCGACGGGTTCGGCGGGTGGTTCGTCGACGGCATCGACGGCGACGCCGGCAACGTGCTGGGCATCTCCCTGCCGCTGACCCGACGGCTGCTGGCGGACGTGGGCGTGTCCGTCACCGACCTCTGGCGCACGCCCTCTCCGGCCCGCAACGAGAAGTAAGGAACAGCCAGTGCACACCGTGCTGATCGCCAACCGCGGCGAGATCGCCGTCCGGGTCGCCCGCGCCTGCCGGGACGCCGGTCTGCGCTCGGTCGCCGTCTACGCCGACCCCGATCGGGACGCGCTGCACGTCCGGATCGCCGATGAGGCGTTCGCCCTGGCGGGGTCGACCCCCAAGGACTCCTACCTGGACATGGCCAAGCTGCTCCATGTAGCGGCCGCCTCCGGGGCCGACGCGGTGCACCCCGGCTACGGGTTCCTGTCCGAGAACGCAGACTTCGCGCAGGCGGTCATCGACGCCGATCTGACCTGGATCGGGCCTACCCCACAGGCGATCCGCGACCTGGGCGATAAAGTCACTGCCCGCCACATTGCGCTCAAGGTGGGTGCTCCGCTGGTGCCCGGCACCAAGGAGCCGGTGAGCGGGGCCGACGAGGTGGTGGCGTTCGCTCAGGAGTACGGCCTGCCGGTGGCCATCAAGGCCGCGTTCGGCGGGGGCGGTCGGGGCCTGAAGGTGGCGCGGACGATCGAGGAGATCCCGCACCTGTACGAGTCGGCGGTCCGGGAGGCGGTCACCGCGTTCGGCCGCGGCGAGTGCTTCGTCGAGCGGTACCTGGACCGGCCCCGGCACGTCGAGGCGCAGGTGCTGGCCGACCAGCACGGCACGGTGATCGTCGTCGGCACCCGGGACTGCTCGTTGCAGCGGCGCTACCAGAAGCTGGTCGAGGAGGCTCCTGCGCCGTTCCTGACCGACGAGCAGCGGGCCAGCATCCACACCGCCGCCCGCGCCATCTGCCGGGAGGCCGGCTACCACGGCGCAGGCACCGTCGAGTTCCTGGTCGGGCAGGACGGCCTCGTCTCGTTCCTCGAGGTGAACACCCGGCTGCAGGTGGAGCACCCGGTCTCGGAAGAGACCAGCGGAATCGACCTGGTGCGCGAGCAGTTCCGCATCGCCGACGGTGAGAAGCTGCGCTGGACCAAGGATCTCCCTCCGCGCGGACACAGCATCGAGTTCCGGATCAACGGCGAAGATCCCGGTCGCGGTTTTCTGCCGGCGCCCGGAGTGGTGTCGACGTTCGTGGCGCCGGCCGGGCCGGGTGTGCGGGTCGACTCCGGCGTCGAGTCCGGGTCGGAGATCGGCGGCGCGTTCGACTCGCTGCTGGCCAAGATCATCGTCACCGGTTCGGACCGGGCGCAGGCCCTGCAGCGTTCCCGTCGGGCACTGGCCGAGATGCGGGTGGGGGGCATGGCGACGGTGCTGCCGTTCCACCGCGCGGTGCTGGACGAGCCCGCCTTCACCGCCGCCGACGGGTCGTTCGGCGTGCACACCCGGTGGATCGAGACCGAGTTCGACAACAACCTGGCCCCCTTCGATCTCGCATCCGCGGCGCCGGTCGGCGAGCCGGGGGCGCGGCGGGAGATCGTCGCCGAGGTGACCGGGCGGCGGGTCACCGTGACCCTGCCCGCCGAGCTCGCCGTCCGGTCGGCCGGTCCGGCGCCGGCGCGGCGGGCCGCATCGAAGCGGGGCGGGTCTGCGCATCATTCACCCGAGGGTGGGGGCGACGCGGTGGTGGCGCCGATGCAGGGAACCGTGGTCAAGGTGTCGGTCGCCGTCGGCGACACGGTCTCGCCGGGCGACGTCATCGCCGTCGTCGAGGCGATGAAGATGGAGAACCCGATTCCCGCGCACAAGGCCGGCGTGGTCGGGTCGATCAACGTCGAGGTCGGTGGTTCGGTGACCGCCGGCGCGGTCGTCGCCGTGATCGAGGACGCCGGGTCGGGCTGATCCACGCTGATCATCACCATCGCATCCGGCCGAGATCCACACCAGCAGCCGAAGAAAGCTGCTCCTGCGGATCTCGCCGACCAAACCGGCGGGCAGCACCCGCAACCCGGCCCGAGGCCCCGACACGACTTGCTCCACATCCACACCAGCAGCCGAAGAAGGCTGCTCCAGCGGATCTGGCCGACCAAACCGGCGGGCAGCACACGCAACCCGGCCCGGGCCCCGACACGACCCTCCCCACATCCACACCAGCAGCCGAAGAAGGCTGCTCCTGCGGATCTCGCCGACCAAGTCAACGGGGTAGCACCCGCGCCCGGTTTCATCCGCGAAGCAGGGGGGTGCCGAGCGGTCCGCTGGATTCACGATCTCGCCCAACCCCGCGGAACCCGCCCGCCCCGCGGGAGTGATCAGCGAACCCCTGGCACTCAGGCGCCGGCGCGGGCCCGCGCCTCGAGCACCTGCGGAACGTGAGCCTCGGCCCAGGCCCGGATCGCGTTGATCGGCCCGAGCAACGACAGGTCGAGCGGCGTCAACCGGTACTCGACCCGGGGGTGGCGCCACCTGGCGGGTCGTCCGAACTGACCGGAAACATGGGCCATCCGCCTGCCCGGTTGGTCCGAATCTCGTCAAGGCCGATCGCCGACCGGCCGGACGAGGGAGGACGAGGACATGACCCGACCGTCCAGACGGACCATTCTGCAGGCCAGCGCCGGTA
>DATDBV010000732.1:0-2788 GCA_036524715.1 Nakamurella sp.
CGGGACCAGGGTGATGGCCCGCCGGCCCTGCCCGGGCCCGGCGTCCAGGATGATCGTGCCGGACAGCGCGATGGCGACCTGGGCGGTGGATACCACGGCGTCGATCGCGTCCAGTTCGGCCGGGGTCAGGACGGTCGGGTCCCCGTCCACCGTCACGGCGCGGCCGCTGCGTCGGGTCGCCTCGACCAGATCGGGGTCCAGGTCGGCGGCGATGACCACCGAGGCCTGATCGGTCAGGGCGGTGTCGATGGCGTCCGCCAGTTCGGCCGGCGACACCTCACGTACCTGCGCCTTGTAGTCGACCAGCCGGTCGACCATCAGCTCGAGGACCGGTCCGCTGCCCGGCGGGTTCGCGCCGACCCGGATGTAGTCCCGGGGAATCGGCGGCGGCGGTGTGATGTCGGCGGCCAGCGCCGACCGGATCCGGCCGAGCACGGCATCGCGGCTACTCATGTCTGGTCTCCATGGGTTTGCTTCCACCACTGCCGGAACGTCTGCTTCGGCGGGGCCGGCATGTCCTTGCTGTGCGTCCACGCCGACCCCGGGTAGGGCAGGTGCTTGATCTTCTGGTCCCGGCCGGCGACCAGCCGTCCGGCGGCCAGGGCCTTCTCCGCGGCGACGAACCGCTTCGGATCGCTCATCACCCAGGACGCGGCCTTCATCGCCGCGTCCCAGCCGCCGGGGATGGTCCGGCCGCGGTCGGAATCGACGGCCTGGCCGCGGAGCTCGACCAGCAGCGTCGGGATGTCGATCTTCACCGGGCAGGCGTCGAAGCAGGCGCCGCACAGCGAGGACGCGTACGGCAGGGTGGAGTTCACGTCGTGGTGTCCGTGCATGCCGGTCAGCTGCGGGGTGAGCACCGCGCCGATCGGTCCGGGGTAGACCGAGCCGTAGGCGTGGCCGCCGGTCCGCTCGTACACCGGGCACACGTTCAGGCACGCCGAGCAGCGGATGCAGTGCAGCGCGGCCCGGCCGACCTGGTCGGCCAGCGCGTTGGTGCGGCCGTTGTCCAGCAGCACGATGTGGAAGTTCTGCGGGCCGTCGCCGGGGGTCACCCCGGTCCACAGCGAGGTGTACGGGTTCATCCGCTCCCCGGTGGACGAGCGGGGCAGCAGCTGCAGGAACACCTCCAGGTCGGTGAACGTGGGCAGGATCTTCTCGATACCCATGACGGTGATCAGGGTCTCGGGCAGGGTCACGCACATCCGGCCGTTGCCCTCGGACTCGACCACGCCGATCGTGCCGGTCTCGGCGATGCCGAAGTTGGTGCCGGAGATGGCGACCCTGGTGCGCAGGAACTTGCGCCGCAGGTGGTCCCGGGCGGCCATCGCCAGCCGGCGCGGCTCGTCGGTGAGATCGGCCGGTGCGTCCGCCATCTCGGCCAGGAAGATGTCGCGGACCTCGGTCCGGTTGCGGTGGATGGCCGGCACCAGGATGTGCGAGGGCTTGTCGTGGCCCAGCTGCACGATCAGCTCGGCCAGGTCGGTCTCCACCGCGGCGATGCCGCGCTCTTCCAGGTACTCGTTGAGCCCGATCTCCTGGGTGGCCATCGACTTGACCTTGATCACCTCGTCCACGTCCTGGGCGCGGACGAGGTCGGTGACGATCCGGTTGGCCTCCTCGGCGTCGGTCGCCCAGTGCACCACACCGCCGTGGGCGATCACGTTCGCCTCGAACTGCTCCAGCAGCTCCGGCAGCCGGGCCATCACGTCCGTCTTCACCGCGGAACCGGTGTCCCGCAGCGCCTCCCAATCGGGCATCTCGTCGACCACCAGCGTCCGCTTGGCCCGGATGACCGAGGTGGCGTGGGCCAGGTTGCGGCGCAACTGACCGTTGGCCAGGGCCTTGCGGGCCGCCTTCGGGAACGGCAGCGTGCCGCGCAGCGGCGACTGCTGCTCCTCCTGAGACGCACGTCGGGGAATACCCAGGAAAGTACTCACGCCGTCACGCTCTCGCTGGTCGAGGCCAGGATCTCGGCCAGATGGATGGTGCGGACCCCGGTGTCCTGCCGGGACAGGCCACCGCCGATGTTCATCAGGCAGGACGCGTCGCCGGCGGTGCACCGGTCGGCGCCGGTGCCCACCACGTTGCGGACCTTGTCGGCGAGCATCGCCGAGGACGTGTCGGCGTTCTTGATGGAGAAGGTGCCGCCGAACCCGCAGCACTCCTCCGCGCCGGGCAGCTCGACCAGGTCGATGCCCTGCACCGCCCGCAGCAGCTTCAGCGGCTTGTCGCCGACTCGCAGCATCCGCAGCGAATGGCAGGTCGGGTGATACGTGACCCGGTGCGGGTAGTACGCGCCGACGTCGGTCACCCCCAGCACGTCCACCAGCAGCTCGGACAGCTCGTAGGTGCGGCCGGCCAGGGCGGTCGCCCGGTCGGCCAGGGCGGTGTCGCCGACCCGTCGGGCGACCATCGCCTGCTGGTGCCGGACCGACCCGACGCACGACCCGGACGGGGCGACGGCAACGTCGAACGACGCGGCCTCGAACACCTCGACGTGGTGCCGGACCACCGGCACGGCCTCCTTGAGGTAGCCGGTGTTCACGTGCATCTGCCCGCAGCAGACCTGGTCGGGCGGGAAGACCACCTCGTGGCCGAGGCGTTCCAGCAGCAGGGTGGTGGCCTTGGCCACCTCCGGGAACAACGCGTCACCCAGACAGGTGGCGATCAACGCGATACGCACGGCAACTCCGGTCAACTCATAGTGCGGCGGCGGGTCCGAGTTGTGGTGTTCCCAGTGGCGGCCCGACCAAGCTGGGCGACCGTTCCGACTCGGACGGCGAAC
>DATDBV010000733.1:0-6272 GCA_036524715.1 Nakamurella sp.
ATCAGCCGTCGGTCCGAGATGGCCAGCTCCACCACGTCTTTCGGAACAGTGATCTCCCCGTCGTGGGCGACCGGTTTGGGCCCGGACAGCGACTCGATCCGCACGTGGGCGGTCTCCAGCTCTCCGTACACCTTGCTCAGCCGGGCGACGCCGATGATCGAGTACAGGATGGCCCGGGTGCGGGACAACCGCCGGTCGGCCCGCAGGTACTGCACGTCGAGCACGCCGCCGGCCAGCTGATCCCGCCAGGCCGGCGCGAGGCCGCGAGGCGCGTACCGGCCGTTGCCGATGAACACGATCCATATCGGGTGCTTCTCGCCGTTGATCACCAGGTCGATCGGCTGCTCGTGGCGCAGGGTTCGCAAGATCGCGTAGGCGGTGCCCGGCCACCTGCCCATCCGCTTGGAGTACTTGTCCCGGCGCCGCACCATTTCCGGGTAATGCCCGATGCTGGACGTGTTCAGGAACGCGACCCCGTCGATGGTGGCCAGGTCGACCATGCCGGCCACCCCGTTCTCCACGGCGGCGACGGTGTGCGCGTCGGTGTCCAGGCCGAGTGCCTTGGCGAAGTGGTTGAACGTCCCCGCCGGGAACACCGCCAGCGGCAGGTGGTGCCGGTGCGCCAGCTGGGCCACCGCGGCGACGGTGCCGTCGCCGCCGGCCACCCCGAACGCCTTCGGCAGTTCCTCGGCCAGCGCCTCGATGTCGGTGCCGGGCTCCCACTCGACGATCCGGGCCTTCGGCAGGGCCTGGGCGATGGAGTCGGCCGCGCCGTCGGAGCTGCCGGATCGGGCGTTGACGATCACGGTGAGGCCATCCCCCTGCGCCAGCGCGGGCGCGGTGCCGGCCGCCGTCAGCGCCGGACCCCACGGCTTGACCGGCCACATCGCCCGTCCGATCAGCGCGATGGTGATGCCGACGGCGGCGCCGGCCCAGACGTCGGAGCGGTAGTGCACCCCGACGTGCACCCGTGAGTAGGCGACGGCGGCGGCCAGCGGGACCAGGAACGGCCCCGCCCAGGGCACCTCCAGGGTGGCCCCGGTGGCGAACGCCGCCGCCGACGCGGAGTGCCCGCTGGGGAACGATGAGGTCCAGGGCGCGGTGCCGATCCGCCGGGCGAGGCGCGTGCGCTCGGGGTCAGGCCGTCGCCGGCCGAACAGCGGTTTGAGCACCACGTTGGACACGAAGCTGGCCGCGCCGAGGCTGGCCATCCCGCGGATGGCGCCGCGCCGGGTGCGTCGGCCGGCCAGCGCGCCGACGGCGGCGACGCCCATCCACAGCCGCCCGTGGTCGGCGGTCTTGGTCAGGACCCGCAGCGCGTGGTCGATCGGCCGAGCCACCGGGATCGGCGCCGGGACGATGAGCGGATCGGGGGGTTGATCGGTGACGCGCACCGCCCGAGGGTAGGCGGGCCGAGTCGAACGACCTACGGCCGGGGTGGCCGCTGACAGCGCGGACACCAATAGGACGAGCGGTTCATGAACGCCGACCGACGGATCGGCGTGCCGCAGCGCGGACACGGGCGATCCTGCTGCCCGTAGACATTCAGCGATCGGTCGAAGTAGCCGGATTCGCCGTTGACGTCGACGTACAGCGAGTCGAACGACGACCCGCCGACGGCGAGAGCGTCGGTCATCACCTGCGTCGCGGCGGCGAGCACGGTGGCCGTCTGGGTCCGGGTGAGTCGCTCGGTGGGCCGCTCGAAGTGCATCCGGGCCCGCCAGAGGGCCTCGTCGGCGTAGATGTTGCCGACCCCGGAGATCACCGTCTGGTCCAGCAGCGCCCGCTTGATGCCCGTGTGTCTGCGCCGCACCGCCGCGACGGCGTCGGCGGCGCGGAACTCGGGGTCGAGCGGGTCCCGGGCGATGTGTTCGATGGCGGCAGGCAGGTCGGCACCGCCGGGCGCGTACGTCATCCCGCCGAAGGTGCGCTGGTCCAGGAAGTCCAGGTTCGGGCCGCCGTCGTGGAAGGTGAATCGGATCCGCAGGTGCGGATGTTGCAGGTCGGGCCCGGTACCACCGACCCGGAACTGGCCGCTCATGCCGAGGTGAGCCAGCACCGCGTCACCGCCGTCGAGCACCCACCACAGGTACTTCCCCCGTCGTCGCACGTCCAGCACCTGCCGCCCGGCAAGGACCGCCTGGAAGTCGTCGGCGCCGCCGAGGTGGCGGCGCACCGCCCGGTCGTGGTGAACCCGGACCGCGTCGATCCGTCGACCCCGCAGGTGGGTGGCGAGTCCGACCCGGACGGTCTCGACCTCGGGAAGCTCAGGCACCGGAGCGTGATGAATCCGGCGCGGTGTCGCCGCTGGATCCACTCTGCAAGCTGGTGTAGGCGGCCGAGGCCGCGTTCTGCTCGGCCTCCTTCTTGGTCCGACCGGATCCGGTTCCGCGGGCGGATCCGGACAGCAGCACCCTGGCGGCAAAGACCTTGGCGTGGTCCGGCCCCTCCTCCGACACCCGGTATTCGGGCACGCCGAGACCACGTTCGGCGGCCAGTTCCTGCAGGGAGGTCTTCCAATCCAGGCCGGCGCCGAGTTGGGGCGCGGCGGTGAGCAGGTCGGCGAACAGGCGCAGGACGACGCCGCGGGCGACCTCCAGTCCGTGCTGCAGGTACACCGCACCGATGATCGCCTCGACCGCGTCGGCCACGATCGACGACTTGTCGCGGCCGCCGGTGAGTTCCTCGCCTTTGCCCAGCCGGAGCTGCTCGCCGAGGCCGACGGTGCGACCTACCCCGGCCAGCGCGTGCATGTTGACCACGGACGCACGCAGCTTGGCCAGCCGGCCCTCCTGCAGGTCCGGGTGGGTCCGGTAGAGGGTCTCGGTGACAACGACGCCGAGCACGGAATCGCCCAGGAACTCCAACCGCTCGTTGGTGGGCAGGCCGCCGTGCTCGTAGGCGAACGACCGATGGGTCAACGCGAGGAGCACCAGGTCAGCGCTCAACTCCACGCCCAGCGCGGTGCTGATGACCTGCGGATCCGGGGTGTTGTTCGCCGACCGCGCGGTTGCGGCTGCCAACGGCTCAGACCCCGACGACCTGGCGACCCTTGTACTGCCCGCAGGTGGGGCACGCCTGGTGCGGCGGCTTCAGTGCCCCGCAGGCACGGTTGCTGCAGGCCACGAGCGTCGGCACGGTGGTCTTCCACTGCGAACGACGCGAGCGGGTGTTGCTGCGCGACATCTTCCGCTTCGGGACAGCCACGATCGGTCTCCTTCTGGTTATTCGCCGGACCCGGCAGGTGGCCGGCCCGTGCTCTCGGGTGTATCGGTTCCAAATCTGTCCCGCAGAGCGGCCCAGCGAGGATCCAGTATCTCATGGGAATGGTCGGGTTCCAGATCGTCGAACCGCCCGCCGCACGCCACACACAATCCGCGGCAGTCCGGCCGGCACAGCGGCGCCATCGGCAGGGCGGTCACCACCTCGTCCCGGACGAGCTGTTCCAGGTCGATCCGGTCGTCCACCACCCGGGAGACCTCGTCCTGCTCCGTCGTCGCAGCGGTGGCTGAGTCCGGGTAGGCGAACAGCTCACGAATGCCGGCGACGACCGGTTCGGTGGTCTCGATCAGGCAGCGGGCGCAATGGCCGACGGCGGTCGCCGCCGCCGTGCCGGACACCAGCACGCCCTCGGCGACGGCCTCCAGGCGCAGATCCAGGTCGACCTCGGCGCCCGGCGGGACCGCCAGCACGTCCAGGCCCATCGGTTCGTCCAACGGCACGGCGATGCGCAGCGTGCGCATGGTGCCGGGCCGACGGCCCAACGCCCGGGTGTCAACCACCCAGGGTGAGTCGTGGCGCGGAGCGGGCACAGCGGGCATGACGGATCTCAGCAACTCTCCGGTCGTACGGTCTGAAGGCAACCGCTCCAGAGTAGTCGAAACGATCACCGACTCCAATTCCGACGCTCCGCCGGTAGTTCGGGTGAGCCGCTGATCACGCGGGCCGATCCGGCGTCGGGACCGCGGCCTGGAGGATGGCGTAGTACCCGGGGATGTGTCCGGCCGCGCCATCCCCGTGCAGCGGGATCGTCATGATGTCCGCGGCCCCATCGGCGACCAGGCGCCAGGCGGCGGCCGGGAACGCAGCCCGGCGCTCGGGCGCACCGAAGTGTCCCGGGGCCGGGATGTCGGCGATCGCCCGTTCCACGGGCGAAGGGATGTGCCACGGCGTCGCCCCCAGATGCTGCAGGTAATCCATCTTGGAGCCCTGGAAGTTGGTCTCCGCCAGCAGGACCCGCCCGTGGGCCCCGACGATCGCCCGCAGGTTCCGGGCCGCGACCACCCGGTCGGCCGGCTCGAGCACGTGGAACACGCCGCGGACGAACACGTTGGCGTCCTGGCCGATCGCCGCCGCCAGATCGCGGCCCGCGCCGGGACGCGTCACGTCGAGCCTGCGGTAGGTCAGGGTGTCGGTGTCGGTGTGCGTGTTGCGGCCGGCCGACTCGGTCCGCGCCAGGGCGACCGCGTTCGCAGACAGGTCCACCCCGATGGTGCGCGGAAACAGGGAGGCCAACTGCCGGGTGAAGCGCCCGTTTCCGCAACCAACGTCGACCAGAGGCAGCGCGGTGTCCAGGTGGTCAGCGGCCAGCAGTCGATAGGTGGCACTCTCGTCCAGGTCTCCGGCGTCCCAGAGCACGTCACCGCCCACCCCGGTTGATCGGACACTGCCCCAGTAGCGGTCCCACCCGGCCCGCCGGTCCTTGGGTGCCCGGCCCGCCAAGCGGGCCACCCGGGGCAGCAGCAGCACTTGCCGGCCCCGGCGGACGACCCGTTGCCGGGTCGGCACCCTTGTCGAACTCACGTCCGTCGAACCCACATCAGGATCTCGCCGGGCGGGGCGGAAGGGCCAGGAACCGGAGCACTTCCTCCCAGGCGGCCGGCCGCCCGAGGTGAAAGCCCTGGCCGAACTGGCACCCCAGGCTCTCGAGTCGACGCAACTGCTCCACGCTCTCGATTCCCTCCACCACCGCGACCAGCCCGGCCGACTCGATCAGGTGGAGTATGGCACCGACGAAACGCACCTGCGCCTCGTCGGTGGTGATGTCCGCGATCAGGGACTGGTCGACCTTGACCGAGTCGATGGGCAGCCGCCGCAGGTAGCTGATCGAGGAGTACCCCGTCCCGAAGTCGTCGATCGCGGTCCCCACCCCGAGTTCCCGGAGCGCGATCAATGTTTCCAGGCCGCCGACATCACCGGTCATCAAACCGGTTTCGGAGATCTCGAGCACCAGCTGGCCGGCCGGCACACCCTCCTCGCGCAACCGGTCGGCGACGTACTGGGTCAGCCCCGGCCAGCGGACCTCGACCGGCAGCAGGTTCACATGCACCTTGAACGACTCGGCCGGCGGCCGCGCCGGCCACCGACCCAGCTGCTCGATGACGGTCCTGATCACCCAGTGACCCAGCTCGATGATGTGTCCGCTGTCCTCGGCGACGGCGATGAATTCGGCCGGGAGCAGCAGTCCCCGGATCGGATGCTGCCACCGGATCAGTGCCTCGGCCCCGACGACGATCCCGGACGGCAGGTCGATGATCGGCTGGTAGTCCAGACGCATCTGGCCCTGCGCGATGGCCTCGGCCAGTTCGGAGGCGATCTGCAGCCGGGCGCGGGCGGCATGATGCATCTCCGGCCGGAAGACCTGCACGTTCGCCCGGCCGTTCGCCTTCGCGGCGTACATCGCGGTGTCGGCGTCCCGCAGCATCAGGTCCGCCGACTGGCCACGCGTGCCGAAGCACACGCCGATGCTGGCGGCCGTCCAAACCGCCCGGTCGCCGACGTCGAACGGCTCCTGCAGCTCGACCAGCGCCCGTTCGGCGATCCGCAGCGCCTGATCCTCGCTGACGTCCGGGAGCAGGATCGCGAACTCGTCCCCGCCGAGCCGCGCCACGGTGTCGGTGTCCCGAACGACCTTGGTCAACCGGCGGGCGACCTTGATCAGGATCAGGTCCCCGGCACTGTGGCCAAGACCGTCGTTGATCGTCTTGAACTCATCCAGGTCCAGCAGCAGCACGCACGGCGGGCGCGATCCCCGCTCGGCCCGGATCGTGGCCTGCTGCATGCGGTCCCCGAGCAGGGTGCGGTTGGCCAGGCCGGTCAACGGGTCGTACAGAGCCAGCCGTTCCAGCTCGCGTTTGGCCTGGTCAAGCTGCGCGGTGCGCTCGGCGACTCGTTCCTCGAGGGTGCGATACATCGTGTCCAGCTCGTCCGCGAGCAGGTTGATGCCGGTGATGACCGCGTCCACCGAATCACGGGCGGGTGATGCCTCCAGC